>JASEIM010000007.1 GCA_030017655.1 Methanobacterium sp.
TTAAAGAATTAACATTAAATGTTAAGGAACTATGGAACTCTAAACCAGAAGAAATCCATGATTCTGCAGAAAAGATAATTGATGCACTACAGAAAGTTTCAGAAACTTCATCGGCCGGAGAAATTAATCCAGATATCCTCGATACAACATATAAAATCCTTTCAGAGAGTTTTGACGAAGTAAATGGCGGATTTGGCAGTGCTCCCAAGTTTCCAACAGCTCATAACCTTTTATTTCTGCTTAGGTACTGGAAACGTACAGGAAATGAAAGAGCTTTAAGAATTGTAGAGGATACACTTGATTCAATGAGAAATGGGGGAATTTATGACCATATCGGATTTGGTTTTCACCGTTATTCAGTTGACAATAAGTGGCTGGTCCCTCACTTTGAAAAAATGCTATATGATCAGGCGTTGATTGCAAATGTCTATATTGAAGCTTATCAGGCTACAAAAAATGATAAATACAAAAAAACAGCATTGGAAATCTTTGAATACGTTTTAAAGGATATGAAATCTCCTGAGGGAGCGTTTTATTCAGCAGAAGATGCTGATAGTGAAGGTGTGGAAGGAAAATTCTATGTGTGGAGTTTAAAGGAAATAAATGATATATTAAATGTTGAAGATGCTAAATTTGCTTCTAAAGTATTTGGAATAACTGAAGAAGGTAATTTCAGTGAAGAAGCCACTGGAGAAAAGTCCGGCGCCAATATAATCCACATGGAAAATTCAACTGAAGACATAGCAGAAATATTTAAAATTTCAGGGAAAGAAGTTTCTGAAAGAATTGAAAGAATTAGAGAAAAACTATTCAATGCCCGCGAAAAGCGAATCAGACCGCATAGAGATGATAAAATACTAACAGATTGGAATGGACTGATGATCGCGGCCTTTGCAAAGGGCGCCCGAGTATTTGGCGAAGAAAGATATTTAAAAGAAGCCCAAAATGCTGCAGATTTTATAATTAATACAATGTGTGAAAATAATCGACTTTTTCACCGTTTTAGGGATGGAGAAGCTTTAATAGCTGGGAATTTAGACGATTATGCATTCCTAATAAATGGACTTTTAGAAATTTACGAAGCCTCCTTTGAATTAAAATATCTCAAAATAGCTTTATCCTTAAATAAAATCTTATTAAAACATTTCTGGGATGTTGAACACGGGGGATTCTATTTCACCTCTGATGACGGTGAGAAAATCCTTATCAGAAGAAAGGAGATATATGATGCTGCTATTCCTTCAGGAAATTCAATACAGATGCTCAATTTATTAAAGATTTCCCAGATAACTGAAGATGAAGAACTTAAACAAAAAATTACAGGGATAGAAAAAGCATTTTCTGAAACAATTTTAAGATCTCCAACGGGTTTTACTCAGTTTTTAGCTGCATTTGACTATAAAGTTGGGCCTTCATACGAAATAGTGATTGCCGGAAATCCAGATGAAGATGAAACCCGAGCAATGATAGATGTGACTAGAACTAATTATATCCCCAATAAAACTATTGTATTAAGACCCCATGATGAAGCATCAGAAATTTTAGAAATTATTCCCTCGCTTAAATTTAAAATAAGTGAAGATAATAGACCAACAGCTTATATATGTTCTGAAGGCACTTGTAAAGCACCAACAAATGATTCAAAGACTCTTTTAAAATTGTTAAATGCATGAGGGATAAATTTGAAACATTTATTTGGTGGAATAAAAAATAAAATTAAAACAGATAAAGTCTTCAATGAAGAAGAAATCAATATAATACGAAATGATAAAAATATAATCATAAGTGAAGATACAGAAAGAAAAAATAGAATTCCTCCAGGTCAACATGAAGTTAAAAAATGGCCTGTTCTGCATGCCGGTTCAGTACAAAGAATTGATAAATCCAGATGGAAATTCAGAGTATTGGAACTTGTAGAAGAAGAAAAAGAATTGAATTATAATGAATTTATGTCACTTCCCAAGGTTAAGGTCTTTTCAGATGTACACTGCGTCACATCATGGTCAAAACTGAATAATCTCTGGGAAGGGGTAAGTTCTTCGACCATTAAAGAACTGGTAAATATACTTCCTGAAGCAAAATATATTATGGTACATGCCGCACCTAAATTTACTACTAACCTATCAATTGAGGATTTTTTTGAGCCTGATGTTATATTTGCGACCCATCATAACATGAAACAAATTAATTCAAGACATGGTGCTCCTTTAAGGCTTATAGTTCCGAAATTGTACTTCTGGAAGAGTGCTAAGTGGGTTACAGGTGTTGAATTTATGGCAGAAGATAAAAAAGGCTTTTGGGAATCTAATGGATATCATAATCATGGTGATCCGTGGAAAGAAGAGCGTTACAGCTGGCAGGGCCAGTATTTTTAGAACAATTCTTAATGTTTTTTGATCTGTTGTGAATTAGTGGGCTTTAATTTAAGTAGTTAAAAGAAATAATATTATTTAATCAGGAAACTTAAATTAATTATAATTAAACATACAAATTAAGCTTATAAAACTTCAAAGCTTATGGAGAGGGAGGATATAATGAGAGGCAAAATAATAGCATCTAAATCAGAAGAAAAAAAAGAGAATCCGCTGCACCGGCAGCTAAAACAATTTAAAAATAAAGATGTTCAGATTATGCAAAAAAATAATGAAACCAAGGATGGTAAGATTTTAGCCATAGATAATTACCTGAACATAGCAGTAGAGACATCAGAGGGTATAGAATTTATTAAAGGGACTAGATTATTATATATTCAGCTTTTAAGCTAATTTAAATATTATTATAATTATTCTAATTAAAATATCTGTTTTAGGGAGATTATTCTTAAATTTAAGGATTCTCCTTATCTTTTGTTACTCTTATTTATAGTAAACTTTATAAGTTCGTATCAAGCAATATGATATAACTAAATTGTCTTATAAAAAAATTATATTTTATTTAAATTTTCAACCATTAATTAATGAATAAAAGTATAAAACTAGATTGTAAAATCGATTATTTGGATCGTGATATTAAATGGCAGGAATAGTAGGATATGGAGTTTACATACCTTCATACAGAATTAAAGTAGAAGAAATAGCTAAAGTATGGGGAGATGACCCAAACGCTATTTCAAGAGGTCTTGTAGTACAGGAAAAGTCTGTACCCGCTCCTGATGAAGATACAGCCACTATATCAGTGGAAGCTGCAAGATACGCCCTTAAAAGAGCAAATATTAATCCACAAAAAATTGGAGCTGTATATGTAGGATCAGAATCACACCCATACGCTGTTAAACCAACAGCAACCATTGTTGCAGAAGCAGTTGGATCATCACCAGACATGACATCAGCTGATTTAGAATTTGCATGTAAAGCAGGTACAGCAGGCATGCAGATATGTATGGGCCTTGTAGATTCCGGAATCATTGAATATGGATTGGCAGTTGGTGCAGATACCGCTCAAGGAGCTCCAGGAGATGCTCTGGAATATACAGCATCTGCAGGAGGGGCAGCTTACATTATAGGAAATCAAAATACAGTTGCAGACATTGAAGCAACTTACAGTTTTACAACAGATACACCAGATTTCTACAGAAGAGAAGGAAAGCCATATCCAAGACATGGAGGAAGATTTACAGGAGAACCTGCCTACTTTAAGCATGTGTTATCTGCAGCAAAAGGCATGTTTGAAAAGATGGGAACTGAAGCATCAGATTATGACCATGCTGTTTTCCACCAGCCAAACGGTAAATTTTATCTTAAAGCAGCAAAAAAACTTGGATTTAACAACGAACAGTCAAAAACTGGCCTTTTAACTCCAGTTATTGGAAATACCTATTCTGGAGCAACTCCTCTTGGATTAGCCGCTATACTTGATATTGCTAATCCTGGAGACAGAATACTCGCAGTATCATATGGATCTGGTGCTGGAAGCGATGCATTCAGCATAAAAGTAAATGATAATATAGAAGAAAGACGGGAATTTGCTCCAAAAGTCACAGAGTTAGTGGCAAATAAAAATTATGTTGATTACGCAATGTATGCCAAATATAAAGGAAAACTAAGGATGGCATAAGAGGGATTATTATGAGAGACGTTGCAATTATAGGAGTTTCACAAACAAAATTTGGGGAACTCTGGGAAGAATCATTTAGAGATTTAATTACTACTGCAGGAATGGGAGCTATTGAGGATGCAAATATTGAGGGAGCAGATTTAGAAGCTATGTATGTTGGAAACATGTCTGCAGGCCTCTTTGTTCAACAGGAACATATCGCATCATTAATAGCTGATCATGCAGGATTAACACCAATACCCTGTGCGAGAGTTGAAGCTGCATGTGCATCTGGTGGACTAGCTCTTAGAAATGGGATAATGGCTGTGGCATCAGGATATCATGACATAGTAATTTCAGCTGGTGTTGAAAAGATGACTGATGTTGTAGATCCTACTCCAGCTATTGCTACTGCATCTGATCAGGAATGGGAAGCACAGCAAGGCGTTACTTTTCCATCATTATATGCAATGATGGCCAGAAGACATATGTATGAATATGGAACTACAAGAGAACAGCTTGCAATGGTTTCAGTAATAAACCACAAAAATGCTTCAAAAAATCCTCTTGCCCAATTTCCAATGGAAATTACAGTAGATTCTGTATTAAACTCCACCATGGTTGCAGATCCATTAAGACTTCTCGATTGTTCACCAGTTTCAGATGGTGCTGCTGCAGCTATTTTATGCCCTGCAGAAGAAGCTAAAAAGTACACTGATACACCGATATATATTAAAGCATCTACACAGGCTTCAGGAACAATTGCCCTGCACGATAGAAAAGATTTAACCACAATTGATGCTACAGTACATGCTGCCAAAAAAGCATATAAAATGGCTGGACTTGAACCAAAAGATATTGATGCAGTTGAAGTTCATGATTGTTTCAGTATAAATGGTTTATTAGCAGTAGAGGACCTTGGATTTGTTGAAAAAGGAAAAGGTGGACCTGCAATTGAAGAAGGTATGACTGAAATAGGCGGTGAAATACCTGTAAATCCATCTGGAGGACTTAAAGCCAGAGGTCATCCATTAGGAGCAACAGGAATTGCTCAGGCAGCTGAAATTGTATGGCAATTAAGAGGAGAAGCTGGTAAGCGTCAGGTAGATGGCGCACAAATAGGTATGACTCACAATATTGGTGGGACCGGCGGAACTGCTGCTGTTCATATATTCTCCAACTGAATACTGGAACAATTTAATTACAGCTTATGCTGTAATTTAACAATTTATTTTTCAAAGGGTAATCTTTTTGATTTCCATTTATCAAATCCGCCAATAATATTGTATAAATTTTTAAATCCCTGTTTTTTCATTAACTCCGCTGCTTTTTTACCCCTTCTTCCACTTTTACAATACACAAAATAATGTTTGTTTTTATCTAATTTTTTCAGTTCATCTTCAAAATCTTTAGATTTAACATTTAAAAATTCAGCATTTTCTATGTGTCCTTCCTCATATTCTTGAGGGGTACGTACATCCAGAGCTACATAATCAGGGTCATTCCTCTTTTTTTCAAGTATGGTGAATGCATCTTTAGTCTCTATATCTTTAAATCCTTTTTCTTTACTCCTTTTCAGTATGGACATATGTTTATCACCTTTTTGATTTATTAAGTTAATCCTCTTATGGATTTATAACTGTTAATAATTATCTCTTTTATAACATCGATGAAAAATTTGATTTCATCTGTTTTAATTCCTTTAAGCAACCATAAAACAAAAATATAAAATACAAATGCGAATAAACTTGATAATATGACGTTAATGGGTCCAAATGGATTTAAAAGCACAAGTATAATGGCCATAAATATTCCTGCATATATTATTTTTGCTAAAAATCCAAAATAAAAATTACACCTTATATACTTGAATGAGTAATAAGCTGTAATTAAAAATGAGAATAAGTAAATAAGCAGTGTTGTTACGGCTATTCCAACTATTCCAAATAGATATCCAAATGTAATATCTAATGTAACGTTTAGAATTATTGAAATAATCCATAAATTACCCGTAATCTTTGTTCTTCTTTCCATGACCAGTATCTGTGTTACAATGCTGTAAAGGCCCAGGAATAACCCTCCAAGAGCAAGAATTGGAGTGATTATAAATCCTTGATCTGCTAATTCTGGTGTTGATAATATATAAAGAAGAGGCTTGGAAAGAACAGATAAAGCAATTACTGCAGGAACTGCTACCACTAAATAAAGTTTAATGGAGTAATTCAGCAGGAATCTGGTCTGTCTAATTTTTCTTTCAGCATAATATTGGGACAGAATAGGAAGTAAAACTGTATAAAGAGGCGATGTGAGAAGTGCCATTAAGGCGCTTATTGTGTAACCTGCAGAATAAAAACCAACTGCAGTTATACCAATTGCTAATCCAATCACATAACGATCAGTAGCATCTAATATCCAAAATGAAGCATTACTTGGAATTGTAGGTACTCCAAATGTCAAATATTCTCTTAAATTTTTAAATCTGGGTATTTTAAATCCGATTTGTCTGAATACCATTACAAACATTATTGCTGAAATTAATGTTTGAGTAATCAGAATTCCTGTAACTGCCCCAACTAATCCAAATCCAGCCAGTACTAATATTGCAGCAAAAATAATAATCATATATGCTTGCACTGTGGTTAAAATAGCATATTTTGTCATTTGATTAAATGCCCTGAAGAAATCAAAGAAGAGTAACATTAAAGCAGTCATAATTACGGTGAAAGGTAATATTATTCCTACCGCAAGATTTCCATCAAACAATGCATCAGAAATAGGTCTTGCAAGAAGAAAAAGTACTATGGCTACAAGTATGCTTGCACCAAAGATGGCAAAAAGAATCGAATAAAAGGATTCCTGTATTTCTTCTCTATTCCTCGATGCAGCCATGAATCTCACCATCGTATAAGGCAGTCCGAGTATTGCAATGGATGGAATAAGTGTAATGGTAATTTGAAATTGGACCCATACTGCATAATCTGGAATAGAAAGGTTCTGTGTTAAAATGGGTAACAAAATGATTGGCGTTATAGTTATCAGAAAGTTTGATGCACCTATTAAACCTATTCTTTGTAAAAAAAGCCTGTACTGATCCAATATTTCACCTCAAATTTTTTTAAACTGGACCGTTGAGCACTAAGTGTTCGGGCCTCCGAATGCAATCCATTCGGGGCCGCGGAAACATGGTTTTCACCGGCATTCGAAAATTTCAATTTTGCGGCCACAAAACTTCCAGTTTTGTGAGCATGTAAAAGACCTCGTTTTTTCCGGTTGCAAATCTCCGATTTGCAAATATTGGAAATCAAACCATATGAATCTTCGATTCATTGCGTCAAAATTCGTAGAATTTTGACAGATTTCCAAGGGTTCGGAAAATTTTAGATTTTTCAACTGAAATAATATCTATTATGTATAAATTATTATTAAATCATTTGTATTTAACTGCACTTAATTCCTTCAAAATTACTTAAATCGTTAATTACAAGATAATACGGATTTTTAAGACTAATAAAAATAATTCAAATGATTTAGAGTTTTAACATGAAAAAAATATGATTAGATTAAAAGTTATATTAAAATAAAATGATTTTGATTTTTTTTTTATTGACAAAAATTAATAGAAATAAAATATAAATATATTATTAAAATTAAGGAAATGATGATTATTATGAAAAATAAACCGTTGATAATTATAGCTACCTTAATTTTAATAGCTATAATACTTATTTTTGCTATAACAAATTCTCCAGAACCGCAGGGATCTGAAATGGAAATTTTAGCCCAAAATTTAGACACACCATGGGCAATAGACTTTCTACCCGACAATAGAATTATATTTACAGAACGTGGCGGAGAAATCAGTATTCTTGATAATGGAACGATTAAAAATGTAGGGGACGTTAATGCCAATGAAATAAGCGAGTCTGGATTGTTGGGAGTTGCAGTTGATCCTGAATTTAACACAAATAAATTTGTATATCTTTATTACACAGGTCCAAATGGAAATAGAATATCAAGATTCACTTTAAACGAAAGATTAGAAAATGAAACCGTTCTATTGGACGGTATTCCAAGTGCACCGAATCATAATGGGGGGCGACTAAAATTCGGCCCAGACGGAAAACTTTATGCAACATCAGGAGATGCAAGTGAACGTTCATTAGCGCAGGATACTGATTCATTAGCAGGAAAGATACTCAGATTAAATAAAGATGGCAGTGTTCCTTCAGATAATCCTTTTGGTAATTATGTTTACTCATATGGGCATAGAAATCCTCAGGGAATAACATGGAACCTTGTAACAGGACAGATGTACTCATCAGAACACGGTCAGACTCGAAATGACGAAATAAACATCATAGTAAGGGGTGGAAATTATGGATGGCCTATATATGAAGGTAATGAATCTGCAGAAGGTTATATCAAACCATTAATCTTTTATCAGGACTTTACTCTTGCCCCTTCAGGAATCACATACTATAACGGCAATCTGTATGTAGCAGGGTTAAGGGGTTCACAATTACGTAAAATTACCCTTGGATTTGATGGTAATACGATAACTGGTGAAGAAGAGCTTTTCACAGATTTAGGGAGAATCAGAGAAGTTATTGAACATGATGGTTATCTTTATATTACCACCTCAAATAGGGATGGAAGAGGTATTCCACAGTCCGGTGACGATAAAATTATCAGAATAAGACCTAAATAATTGGACATACATGTGAATAATTGATTTTAGAAAAATATTTCCTTTTAAGCGGTTTCCAATGGTTTTCTATATTTAAATAATAAATAGTGTTGAAAGTCCTATTAAAGCCCCAATAGAGTTTGGGGTAATTATATAAATGTTGTTTATTCCAAACCCATAAATTACCCAGAATACACAGTTTATTATCATCATTCCATATAGTAATGGAGATACTTATGGGAATTTTTATCTTTTATTATTTCTCTTATTTGGGCAATAGGACTTGCAAACATCAAGATTGCAAAAAAACTTGCAATCAATCCTACATTTTCTATTAACATGCTGAAGATTCCACTAAACAATCAGTCATGGAGAATGGTTCTTCTGAGCTCCCTTTCTGATTCTGCGATTAAGTCAATTTTATCTGCACGAATTCCCTTTTTATGCAGATATGTGGCAAGATCTACGGGAGTAATTGTTTCCTCAACATCAATGATAAGTGCATCTTTTTCGTATGATATTCCGCAGGAGGCATATTCATTTAAAGCATTAAGCGCTGATTCGACATCATTTGTTGTAATACGGTATGAACGTACTTTCTTTGCCACCTGCGTAATATCAATTTTAAGCCGTTGAAGTTCAATTAAAATGTGTTTTCCCAGGGCTAATTCCAGAGCTTCAGAATCAATAACTTCCTTTCCTTGATTTATCCTAACTGCTTGAGTAATCTGGGCCAGATCTCTTGCATGAGCAAATGTTGGATCCAGACCTTCTCCACCCTCGGAAATAGGAGTATAGACCTTTATAAATCTTTCTAAAACATCTTCTCCGTATTTTTCTCCTAAATTATCCAGGTTTCGTTTGAAAACCTCAACCAGTTCGCTGATAGGTGGATTTTTAAGGAAAATATGCAGTGGAGCCCTTCGAAGGTGAGCCTCATCCATTATACTTATGTCTAAATTAGTTGAAAATACAGGTATAAAATTACTGTGAACAATTACAGGAATTCCTCTTACATAAATAACATCTTTTTTGTTTTCCATAGGTACGATGAGCCTGTTTAGAAGGAGTTCATGGTCATCTCGTTGTCTTCCCAGATCGTCTATTAAAAGAACTCCTCCATTTGCTTTTATTATTGGGGAAGTTTCATATACTCCTTTATTGGGATTATAATTTGTTTCAAGTTTGTTTAAACTAAGTTCGGCACCTGTAAGAACAAATGGTGCATAAATTTTAACCCAACGAGGATCTTCAGGCTGTTCCTTACATTTTTTATGGAAATCGGGATCATAAAGCTGGACAACCGCACCTCCAAATTCAATGAACTTTGGAATAACAAGAGGAGGTAATAGATCAGGCATTTTACCAACTATGAATGTTTTACCTGTTCCTGGCGGTCCATAAACAAAAATACCTCTTCCCACAGTACATGATTCTATTAAAACTTCTTTTGCATATTCAACGCCCACTACATCATTAAAAGTAAAATTTACAACTTCATCAGGGATATGTATTGGAAATCTGCCCTTGAGCTGAATTTCCATTATTTTATAATATTCTTCATATGAAACTGGAGCTAAACCAATGTATGGATTTTCTTCTAGGCTTCTTTTGGCTTTTTCATGTCCCTTTTTTGTTACTGTGTATTCAACACTTGAAAATAGAAAACCTCCACTTGTAGGAGCACAGAAACTTTCTTCTTCAAGTTTTTTAATATTTTCTTCTAAAATATCCCAGTGTAGCCCTGTGATTTCGTTAATTCTGCTTGTTTTAATGGTTCCATAACTGGAAATAAGTTTTAAAATTAAATTCTTAACAAATGAATCTGAAAGTCTCAGTCCTTCCAGAGTTTTTGGCTGTTTTAAATAATCAAATATTTTTTGCATTTGGGAGTCGTGGTAGTATTCCATTGGATCACCTGATTTATAGTTATTTAATCTCTTAACTTATCTTTCCTCTATAAACGTTTTATCACATGTCTATTCATATTTAAAACTGAATTATGAGGTAAGTGTTTAAGTATATTCATTATTACTAAGTTAAGTACTATAAATTTAAGATATAATATACATTTAGAGTTTAGGGGCTTTAAATAACTTTTTAATAAATTTTGCTCATTGATTATTTACCTATATTCTGTATTCTTACAGAATATTTTTAAGTTCACCGATATTGGGCAGAACATCGAGTTTTATACCTTTTTTTTCGAGATATACCTTATCCTGCTCTTCTAATTGTGAATTTATAAGTATGGCGGATATTCCAATGTTTAAAGCACCTATTATATCTTCACCAAACTTATTGCCGATCATTACTGATTCTTCTGCAGTAGAACCCATTTTTTCAAGGGCAACTTCAAATATTTTTTTATCAGGTTTTTCCGCTCCCGCTTCCTCAGAAGTTATCACATGATCAAAGAAATGATGAAGATCAAGTCTTATTAATTTTTCCCATTGCTTAATGGTTATCCCGTTAGATATAACTCCCAAATTATAACCCTGTGTTTTCAGATAGATCAGAGTTTCAATTGTTTGTGGAAACAGTCTAAGGAGAGCAAATTTAACATTATGATAAGTAATCATGCCAAGGGCAATAAGTAAAGGTTTTTCTTCCCCAAAAACTCTTTTAGTTAATACATTAAAATGTTTATCATAATTAGAACCGTATTCTGCAATTATTTCTCTTAAAAGACGGTAAGCTTCGTCAGTTGTAAGAGGTAAGCCTGCATCTATCATTACATTTAGTGCAGCTTTCCTTGCAAGCTTGGCAAAACCAGAAGTATCATATAAAGTATCATCAATATCAAAAAATACCGCTTTAATCATTGTTACACCCCTATAATATTTTGAAGACTGATAATACATTAATTTATAAAAGATATAAACTTAAGGAAAAATACGAATGAATTGTATCCAATATACATAAAATTTTAAAAAAAGTGCATTTAATTTATCTTTAAAATTAAAAAAATGCATCAAGACTGCTCTGTTTTTCGTTATGCAGTATTTCCTGCTCTGAATAGCCCAATGCTTCTATTATTCTTCCAACAGCTGGAAGAACTTGATTTTCAATGTAATAGTTAGGATCATAGTTGGAAATGTCGGCATCTTCAATGGGAATAGCCCTTTTACTTATAGGTTCTCTTCCTTTAACAATAACATATCTTATGATTGATCCTCTTCCAACTTTTCTGCCTTTTTCTATGGCTTTTTTCGCGGCTAAAACGTGTGGAGCCATCTGTGCATATTCTTTTGGGTTTTTTGTAAGCTGTGTGTGTATAACCAGATCTTCTAGCTTTACATTACCTTTTCTAATGTTATCAATCACATCTTTAATAATTTTAGCAGCTTTCTCAGGTGATGCTTCCCTTAAAATTGCACCAAGGACTTTTTGCTGGGTTTTTTTTGTAATTGGTGCCCAATCTCGCCTTACAAGTTCTAAACCTTTAACGATAATGGTATCATCTTCAATAAGAGCATATCTTTTTTTAGTAACAAAAAAACCCCGCTGATAGAATCCTTCATATTCAAGTTCCATACCTTCAGGCAGCGTTTTATTGATGTCTTTAAGGAACTTCTGTGCTTGTTCCTTTATTTCTTCTTTCAACAGATACACCATTATTGAATATATAAAAAATAGTTAAAAATGTATTAATTGATTTATTCAACTAATACGCCGTTAATCATACCGTGCTGGCCTGGTCTTGAAGTTACTTTGACTTTTCCAGCGCTGGTTTCAACTATAGCGCCTTTTGTTATAATATTCCTACGAACAAAATGAGTATTTGCGCTGTTTTCAATAACACTTAAAATCTCTGCAACTTCAACTTTTTTTGTTTGTGGGTTGACCACATTGATTTTATTGTCGTTTGTTAAACGAATCTTTTTGTTCCCGCCTTTTGTTCTGATTTTTTTAACTCTTCTATCGCTGATTTTAGTTTCTGCAGCGCTTTTCCCGAGTTCAGATTTTCTTTTATTCTTGTTTAGTTTAGCTCGTCCTCCACTGGGTTTTCTTAATGATTCTCCTTGCCAAATTGCCATAATTTCACCTCAAAATTTTTTTTATTTTTGTGGCACTCAAAATCTATGATTTTGGTACATCGAAACTTTAGTTTCGATAGTTCAGAAAAACTTGTCAAAATTCTATGAATTTTGATGCTTACGAAGCAAAGCTTCGTAACCGCGAAAAATTTCATTTTTCGCATGCAGCAAAAATTAAAGATTTTTACATGCTATAGTTTTTCTTCAACCTCTAAATACGTTTTATATAGTTAATTATCAGAGAAAAATTTCTTAAACGTTATTTTCTCAAAAAAGTACTATTCTATGAATAGCTGACTATTTCTCTAATTAGATCAACTTTTTAAAGTTATATTGAATCTAACTACTTAGAATATTAAGATATATTATCTAAACATATTTAAATATTTCATTTAAATAGAATATTATGCAGAAAGTCTTTTTTTTAATAAAGGTATAAAAAAAGATATATTTTATTAAACTAATTCAGTAATATATAAACAAACTATTAAAATTAATTGCTTTTTTAATTATTTAATAAGGTATTAAATTAAAGAAAGCATTTTATAGTATAAACAACTACAGGTGAACCTATGAAAATCGGTATGGCACACGGCGCTGGCGGAGAAATGATGCAAAATTTAATATCAGGTATTATACTCAATAATATCAAAAATAAAAAAGTTAATGGTGGAATAGGGCTTGGAGAACTGGATGATGGTGCTACAATTCCATTTGAGGACTATGAAATTGTAATAAGCACAGACAGCCATACAATTGACCCAATATTTTTCCCAGGTGGAGATATAGGAAAATTATCAATTACAGGGACTGTAAATGATGTGGCAGTAATGGGGGCAAAGCCACTTGCAATTGCAAATGCGATGGTAATAAGTGAAGGATTTACAAGTGAAGACTTTGAAAGAATAATAAAATCAATGGATGAAGCATGCAATGAAGCTGATGTTGCCCTTGTAACTGGAGATACAAAGGTAATGGAAAAAGACAAACTTGATAAGATAATTATTTCCACAACAGGTATTGGAATAGCAGAAAAGGGGAAAATAACAAGTGATTCATCTCTTGATGTGGGAGATAAAATTATATTAACAGGCAGCGTTGGAGATCATGGAATTGCATTGATGTCCTATCGTGAAGGTTTTGGATTTGAAACAGATTTAAAATCAGATGTTGCACCAATTACAGAAATGACTGAAGCAGCTTTAAAAATAGGTGGAGTTAAAGCGATGAAAGACCCTACAAGAGGTGGAATTGCGAACACTTTAAATGAGCTTGCATCAAAATCTGGTGTGGGAATGTTTGTCTTTGAAGATAAAATTCCAGTTAAAGAGCAGGTTCATGCAGCTTCAGAGATGCTGGGAATTGATCCTTATGAAGTTGCAAATGAAGGAAAGGTTGTTATGGGTGTCGAAGCCGAAAAAGCAGATGAAATTCTTGAAGCTATAAGAAATACCAAATATGGTAAGGATGCTCAGATTATAGGTGAAGTAACTGAAGATAAACATGTGATTATTGAAACCTTACTGGGTGGAAAAAGAATTCTTGAGGCTCCAATAGCAGATCCAGTTCCAAGAGTTTGTTAAAAATAATTTTTAACGGGTAAAAACCTATTTTATTAAAAGGAAAACATTTTTATAACTTAATATACTTAAGAAGAGTAATAAAATTTGAGGTTGAGGAAAACTGCAGCATATGAAAACAAAGTTTCATGCGCATGAGAAACTGTCATAAATCAAGGATTTTTGTCGTGTCCAATGGCAGCAAAATTCGAAGAATTTTGCATACAAACATTTTTCGAACCCAAATTTAAAGAATTTGAGGAGTATAAAATGCAGAATTTATGGGGAAAAAGATTTACAGCTCTAATAATAGACGCTTTTGTTATATCATTAATCATCTGGATTTTAAGTGCTTTAATTTATCCTTTAATTGGATTAGTTGGAGGATTTGGAATTTTAAATTACTGGCCCATATTGACAGTATTAATCATTACTGGGTATTTCACTTATCTTGAGGGTAATTACAGCACAACTTTTGGCAAAACTTTAATGAAAATCAGAGTTGTATCAGATAAAGACAAACTGAACTACCAGAAGGCTTTTATAAGAAATTTATCTAAAATACTATGGATTCCCCTAATTATTGATCTCATTGCAGGATATGCTGCAGGGGGCTCTAAAATAAGGTATTTAGATAAAATTGCAGGTACTGATGTAATCAGTTTAGCAGTTGAAGATAAAAAGGCAGCAGAAAACTCAAAAGAGCCAGAAAGTGTCGTATAATTTAATTAATATTATTTAATGAAGTTGGGAGAATATTTTTAGATACTATGTTAATGGGAGCATCCACAAAACAGGGCTATGATATAGCATCAAAAAGCAGAAAAATAGTCAGGGCTTTAATAGGTGATAAAATAAAGGATCTTTCATCTGATGAGCAGTTAATAGTTGAGCGAATTGTACATTCAACTGCAGACCCAGATTATGCTGAAATTACCAGAATATCCTCTGATTTTGTGCAGGAAAGCATTAAAGCAGTAGAATCTGGAAAGGACATTTTAACAGATATCAATATGGTAAGGGCAGGTATAAATAAATACGAAGGCAAAGTAGAATGCTATATAAGTCATGAAGAAACCGTAAAGCTCGCAAAGGAAGAACAGATCACTCGAGCGGCTGCAGCAATTAGGGTTGCACATAATAAGGGTTTCGATGGCATTATAGTAATTGGAAATGCACCAACAGCTCTTTTTGAAGCTATAAATTTAGTTGAAAATAAGGGAATGAATGCAAGATCCATTATAGGAGTCCCTGTAGGATTTGTTGGGGCTGCAGAATCTAAGGATGCTCTTAGAATGACTGGAATTCCCAATATTATAACTGAAGGACCTAAAGGCGGTACTCCTGTTGCTGTTGCAGTTGTAAATTCACTCATTCAGCTTAATAAAGATTAATTTTAATGAATTTTTAAAATGGTAAATGATTTGAGGAGCTAAAAAAATGAAATCAGAACAATTATTTAAAGAAGCCAAAAACTACCTGCCAGGGGGAGTTGATTCACCGGTTAGGGCGTATAAGCCATATCCTTTTTTTGCAAAACATGGAAAAGGATCCAAAATTTTTGATGTTGATGGAAACGCTTATATTGATTATTGTCTTGCATACGGGCCACTTGTTCTGGGTCATGCTAATTATCTTGTTATTAATGCTGTTAAGAACCAGTTAGAGCAGGGTTCAGCATTCGGCGTACCCACTCAAAAGGAAATAGATCTTGCAAAACTGGTAATTAAAAAAGTACCATGTGCAGAAATGGTTCGTTTTGTTAATTCAGGTACAGAAGCTACTATGAGTGCGATTAGACTTGCAAGGGCAGCTACAGGTAAAAAGAAGATTATTAAATTTGAAGGTTCTTATCACGGAGCACATGATTATGTTCTTGTAAAATCAGGATCTGGCGCAGCAGGATTACCTGATTCACCCGGTGTCCCTGAGGATACCACAAAAAACACAGTTCTGGTCCCTTTTAATGATGAAGAGGCTATTCTTGATCTAGTTCAAAATGATATTGCTGCTATAATTGTTGAGCCAGTAATGGGTAATATAGGATGTATCCCTCCAAAAGAAGGATATTTAAAATTTTTACGGAAAATTACTGAGGAAAATAATATAATTCTTATATTTGATGAAGTAATAACTGGTTTCAGGATAGCTGAAGGTGGAGCGCAGGAATATTACAATGTCACACCCGATTTAGTCACTTTAGGAAAAATACTTGGTGGCGGATTTCCAATGGGTGCTTTAGCTGGTAAAAAAGAATTAATGGAGATGATAGCTCCATCTGGAAGTGTTTATCAGGCAGGTACTTTTAATGGTAATCCGATTTCTGTGACGGCAGGACTTTCAATGCTCAATCAACTCGATAAAAAATTCTATACTGAAATGGATAATAAAGGTACTTATTTGAGGGGTCTAATTGGGGATATACTTGAAGATAATGGCCTGAATTATAAACTCGCAGGTTTAAGCTCAATGTTCCAGATTTACTTTACTGAAAATGAAGTTTATGACTATAAAGATGCTAAAACTGCAAATACAGACATGTTCACTGGTTATTTCCACAAGCTTCTTAAAGAGGGTATTTTTGTTCCTCCGTCTCAATTTGAATGCTGTTTTATTTCTCTAATGCATGATAATGAAGAATTGGATAAAACAGCTGAAATTATAGATAGCTACATGAAGAAGTTAAAATAATGGATTTAAAGAGTTTTAATAACTTTTATCATTTTATACGGCATATAATGCTATAATAGAAACTAATAGAATTATAATTAAACCTATTACTAAAATAGAGGGTATACGAATCTTTTCTGTATATAATGATAAATTTGATTTACTTCGTTTTTCTTGAATCCTTGATAAAAAAGCATCTTCCTGACTGATGCTATTTTCAATTAATTTTTTTTGCTTATTAATTTCGTTTTCGATGTCTTTTTCTTCTAATAAATCCCATATGGAATTACTATCTATTAAATTTTCTTTATTAATATTATTCAGTGCCTGTTCCTGGATGGTTATACGTTCTGATAAGCTCTTTAAAACTTCTTTACGTTCTCGGGCCTCAGTTTTTAAATAATTTACTATATCATCTAACTCTTCATATTCTTCATTCTTATTAAAGGTAACAGGAGATTTTAATATATTATCAATGTTTTCTGTGTATATAAGAGGACTTCCACATTCACATCCAGTAAAATCATCTGGAGATTCATTATCCTTGAGTTCATAGTATCCATGACAGCTATGACATACCAAATATCCATTAAGAGCATTTTCAGAGTTGATTTTCCTTTTTTTGTTATTTTTTACACTCATTAAAACACAACCACTCCCCAAACTCCTTATACGGATTGGAAATTTGAATATGTGAGTAATATATTACTCATATTATGATCATCATATTATAAACTTATAAATGGCTTAAATGGTGTATATCTACCTTTTTTGATTTTATATCGATATTATCCTTATTATGTTGATATATCCAAATTTTATTAAATAAGTACTTTTTGCTATTTTTTTATTTCTATGAAATTGATTTTTAAGCCAAGAGGGTTAGAATATTTTGGAAAAGTAAATATTTTTAAGTCTAAAAAAATAATCAACATGTTTAAAGCAATTAAATTTAAAAATAGACTAATATTTAAATTTAAAACTTATTTAAAGTATTATATACTTTTATTTAAATATAAATATGGATATTATGCCTATGGCTATTATAAACAGGGCTACGATACTTATTTTTGTTAAAGTAGTGGGATATACTTCTCCTGAAATACTTAAAGTTTTACTCCTTTTTTCCTGAATATGGGATAAAAATTGGTTTTCCTGTTCCATAATGCTGCTAATTACTTTTTTTTGTCCATTGATCTTGTTATCAAGACTTTTTTCTTCTAAAATATCCCATACAGAATCATTTCCTGAATTTATTTCATTAAATCTTTCATTTCTAATTTCATTCAGGAGTTCTTCCTGGCTGATCAAACGCTGGCATAGATCTTCTAGAAATTTCTTACGTTCTGTAGCTTTAGCTCTTAAAAAATCAATAATTTGCTGTAATTCCTCATATTCATCAAAATCATTTATATCTTCATTGATTTCGACATCATCATACACATCGAGGATTTGAGGAATTTTTAATAGGTTATCAATGTTTTCACGATACTCAAGTAGGCCACCGCAATCACATCGTGAAAAGTCATTAGGAGATTCGTTATTTTTAAGCTTATAATACCCCTTACAGTTCTCACAGATCAGATATCCGCCTGAATTAGTTAAGTTACGTCCAGATCCTAAAACATTTTTTACTTCCTTATCCAGTAACATTATGCCCACCTTTAAAATTTAATAAATTATTTTAAAGATAATGATAATTTAATTAATATTAAGATATTTTAAGCATTTTAAGAGCATTATAAAATTATAATATTTTTGAAAATAATTATCAGGCGTTATTTTCTCATATTTTTTATAAATAATTGTGATTTTTTATTTTTCTATGATAGTATATACAGACATCATTAAATAAGTATTTTTCTATTTTTATGATTAACAAAATTGTATTATTATATATTATTTTTATTATTAAATGCATAATAAGTATTATATAATTTTTAAGTAGGTAAGATTTCATTAATATCAAATTGGCAAATAAATGAATTATCAAAAAAATTAAATTATATCGTAATCTGGCGTAGGTTCTAAAAACTTCTTAAATCTAGAAAAAGATGCTATGGGGTATTTTAATAAATTTAATGATTAAATAAGCTATTTTCACAAAAATATTTAAATTCTATTATAAAAGAAAGTATAAATTAGTATGATGATAACTAGATAAAAAAATCATATAAATGTTTAAAATATAGAATAAAAAAAATTGATAAATTTTATAAATGATAATTATGAAAATTGCAGCAGGTATTGGTGAAAATAAAAATATTGTTGATGCTTCAAAAGAAGTTAATTTTGAAGTAATTTTAACAGAATCAGAGGAAAATTTAATTAGAATGCTTCTTAAAAAAGAAGTTGATGCTGCTGTACGTGGATCCATAAGTTCTTCAAGGATTCTGCCACTTTTAAAGGAAAAATATAATACTGATATATTTAGAGCTTCATTTTTAGAAGTAAATGGCCATAAATTCCTTTTTGCCCCTGTAGGAATTGATGAAGGAGATAGTAAAGAGCATAAAATTAAAATAATTGAATTAGGGGCTGAATTTTTATTAAGACTCGGCATAAAACCCAATATAGCTGTTCTTTCAGGAGGAAGGCCTGAAGATGTGGATAGAAGTAAAAAGATTTATGATTCAATTGAAGAAGGAGAATATATAACAGGGATAATAAAAAATAAATATTCTGTAAAACACTATTTTATATTAATAGAAAATGCTATAAATGATAAGGCAAACTTCATTCTGGCACCGGATGGAATTTCTGGAAACTTAATATTCAGAACTCTTGTTTTTTTAGGTTCTGGCAAGAGCCATGGTGCCATAACACTTGGAATTAATGAGATATTCGTTGATACTTCAAGATCACAGAGCATCGAAGGATATAAAAGAGCATTGGAATTTTCAAATTATCTAGCAAGATTAAAGAGCAGGAATCAAAATGCAAATACTAAAACCAGTTTATAAAGCATATGAATGGTATATATCAAGAAATCTAAAGCCTCAAAATATGCCCAAACACATAGCAATAATCATGGATGGTAACAGACGTTATTCCAGGTTGATGGGAAACATGGAAGCCATAGATGGACATAAAAGGGGTGTGGATACCCTTGAAAAAGTACTTGACTGGTCAATTGAACTTGGAATAGAAATTGTTACAGCATACGCATTCTCAACAGAGAATTTTAAAAGGCCTCCTGAAGAAGTAAAAGGATTAATGCATCTTTTCCAGAAGGAATTTGAAGGAATTGCAAACAATCCCAAAATACATAAAAATAAAGTTAAAGTGAAAGCGGTGGGACAGTTAGAGCTTCTTCCAGAGAATGTAAGAGAGGCCATAAGAATTGCAGAAAAATCTACGGAAAATTACAATAAAAGACTTGTAAATATTGCCATAGGATACGATGGACGTATGGAAATAATAGATGCCATAAAAAAGATATCCATGGAATTTAAGGAAGGAAAAATTGGAATTCAGGATATTAATGAGGATCTGGTTAATAAGAATCTTTACACTGCAGGTTTAGAGGATCCTAATCTTATAATAAGAACAAGCGGTGAAGAAAGACTCAGCGGGTTTTTATTATGGCAATCTTCATACTCCGAACTTTATTTCTGTGACAGTCTCTGGCCTGAACTGAGAAAAGTTGATTTTTTAAGGGCTTTAAGGTCATATCAGGAAAGAGAAAGACGTTTTGGAATTTAAACTATTTATTTTTTTCATTTAATTTAGTCATTTTAAAGGTGAGATTAATGATTGATACACACTGTCATGTTGATTTTAAGGACTACAACAAAAACAGGGAAGATGTTATTAAACGAGCGAAGAAAAAATTAAATGGCATAATCAATTCAGGAGCCACTTTGGGTGGAAATCGAAGGACACTAAAGCTTGTAGAGGAATATAAGGGATTTTTACATGGTACTCTGGGTTTTCACCCGGTAAATGCCTCAAAAGCAGATTATAATATAATTGAGCAGGCATTTAGAGAAATAAATGAAAATATCGATAAGGCTGTTGCAGTTGGGGAAACAGGACTTGATTTTCACCATATCGAAGATAATGAGGCAAGAAATAGGCAGATAAGAGTTTTCAGGTCCTTTATTGATCTTTCAAATGAATACGAAATGCCTATTGTAATACATGCAAGGGATGCTGAATTAAAGGCATTGGAGATGATTAAGAAATATTCGGCTGATGTTGATGTTATATTCCATTGTTATGGGGGCGATCTTGAAACATTAAATAATATAATTGATGAAAGCTATTATGTTTCATTTTCAACAATTATCTGCTATTCAGACCATCATAAGGAACTTGTTGAATATGCTCCCCTTGAAAATATCCTTACAGAGACCGACAGCCCATATCTTTCACCATTTAAGGGTCAGAAGAATGAACCTGCATTTGTAGAAGAAACGGTTAAAAAAATTGCAGAAATAAAGTCTAGATCATTTGCTGATGTGGAAAAAATAACCGAAAAGAATGCTAAAAAGGTTTTTAAGTTAAGGTAAATAGCTTATTTATCTAACTCTTCAAATACTTCTTTTGCAACATAAATTCCATTTAAACCGGCTGGAAAACCTGCATAAACGGCCATTTGAATCATAACTTCAACTATTTCTTCCCTGGTGCAGCCAACATTTAAGGCACCTTTAATATGGCTTTTAAGTTGTAAAGGGGCTGTACCAAGAGCTGTGATTGCTGCAACTGTTATAAGTTCTCTTGTTTTTAAATCTAAGCCGGGGCGTGTATATATATCCCCATAAGGAAATTCTGCAACAAAACGAGCCATATCAGGGGCAATATCCTCTAAGTTCTCAGCTAATTGCTTATAAGATGTAGGATTCATTATTTTAAGCATTTCAATTCCTTTTTTATAGCGTTCATTACTCATTTTTATTCTCCTGTTATTTATGATTAAATAGGGTAACATATTTAATTTAATAAGATAATATTTAAATTTTGATTATTGATTTAATTGAAAATGGTGAGAAAATGAAAATGGAAAAATTCTGCATATTAGCTCTGCTTATTACAATTATTGGTGTCAATATTCTATCAATAAGCGCAGCCCCTCAAGACCAGCTAGATAATATTACTGATACTACAAAGGATGCACTTAATAATGCTTCTGAGGTGGCTAATGAAACAGCTGCAGAAGTAAATAGTTTCTTAGATCCAATTCAAAGCATATTAAATGCCATTAATTCAGTTTTACAGGAAATCCAACAGATATTGTATTTTTTTAGTGGAGGACAGTAACCCTCTATTTTTTAAGAGATCATACATTTCCAGTGATAAAATGAAGCCTTATGTCATATTAAATGCTGCAATGACTTTAGATGGAAAAATTGCAACAAGAACAGGCAGCTCTGAAATTTCAGGTAAAGAAGACCTTATTAGGGTACATAAAATCCGGAAAGAAGTTGATGCAATAATGGTTGGAATAAATACCGTTCTTGCAGATGATCCACGTCTCACGGTGCATAAAATCGAGGCTGAAAGCAAAGATAACCCTGTCAGGATTGTCGTTGATAGTAAGGGCAGGGTTCCATTGAATTTCCGTATTTTAAATGATGATGCACCAACAATAATTGCGGTAACAGAAAATGCGGATTCCCAAAAGATTAAAGAATTAGAAAAAAAAGTAACTGTATTAAAGTGCGGTAAAGACAGGGTTAATCTTAAATCATTGATGAAGGAACTTGTAGATAGGGGAATAAAGACCCTGATGCTTGAAGGAGGATCGACGCTGAATTATTCAATGCTTGAAAATGGTCTGGTGGATGAAGTCAGGGTATGTGTAGCACCAATGATTGTCGGTGGAAAGAATGCTAAAACCCTTGTCGATGGTGAGGGTATTGACCAGATGAGCGATGCAATTAAGTTAAAACTTAAAAAAAATTATTTTCTAGGTGAAGATCTGATATTAGAGTATAAAGTTAGTTAAAGCAATATTTGTATGGGTTACTGGTCAGTTGAGTTCTATTTTTTTAATAAAAGCAGATAAATTCCTAATGCCAGTAGAGCAATAACTATTATCCAGATTAAGTATACAAAGAACCATCTGGCAGCGAAATAAACAACCATTATCAAAAGTGCAATTATAATGTAGGCAATACCTGCAATTTTGTCATTCATAATTACATCTCCTTTATTTTTTATTATTTATATCCAAAATTATTATTATATTTTTATGTTTAATCAGGCTATGGTTAGAAAATTATTGAACCAAGCTATTAAAACTATTTTTGGGAATTATAGAACTTAAAAATGCTTCTAATATAAAAAATCTAAGATTTTAAGTTGTTTATAATTTTAAGCATGAAATAAAACCCTCAATCATTTTTTGAGGCAATTTTAGTAAAAAATAATTAGAAGAATTATAAAAAATAATAATAAAAATGGAATTGAGGTTAAAATGCAGATTATAGCTCACCGAGGAGCTTCTTACTTCGAGCCTGAAAACACATTAAGGAGCATAAAACGAGCAATTGAAATGAATGCAGATTATGTTGAAGTTGATGTCCGCATGAGTAAAGATAAAGAACTTATTATTATGCATGATGCGGATATCAGCAGAACAACAAATGGTACTGGACTTGTGAAGGACAAAACGCTTCTGGAACTTAAAGAATATGATGCTGGGAATGGAGAGGAAATTCCTACATTGGATGAAGTGTTAGAAACTGTAAAGAACAAAATTAAACTGGTAGTTGAAATTAAAGAACCTGGAACTGAAGAAAAAATTGTTGAAAAGATAATTGCAAATAAATTGAAAGATACAATAATCACATCATTTTTTCATAAGGCAGTGAAAAATGTAATGGATTCAGATATAAATGCAGGAATCATATTTGTTGGACAGCCGGTTAATGTGGGACAGATGGCTTCAGCAGCTAATGCAAATATAATTTTTCCAAGTTACAGATATATGGATGAAGAACTGGTAAAAGATGCAAAAAGATATGGATTATCAGTTTACCCCTGGGCAATTGATGATCCTGAAATATTTGAAAAGTTTGTTAGAATGAATGTTGATGGGATAGTGACAAATAAATTAATGGATAGAACAGTTAGATAACTCATCTGCAATATTAAATAAAAGATAACCAGTAAAAATGATATTAAATAGGGTATTACAGTTCTTGTAATCTTCAAGGATTCTGGAGAAACTGGAATTTTACCAAAACCTGATGAAAAACATCGTATTTAGTGCAGATGATACTGTAGTTTTACTTGGATCTCCATATAAGATAGCTAAAGCAGCATTTTTATTCCATAAAAAAGAATAATCATAATAAACCCTTATTTTTTAAAATATTAAGTGGATTATCTCTCAATGCTTCATTAATAATCTTTTCAGGTAATCCTGCACCTTTAGCTATTCTATAAGCAGTTTCATAAGTTATAAGGTCATCGGGAGCATGTGTGTCAGTATCCACAACAAGATCTGCACCAACTTCCATGGCAACTTTAGCAACATGCCCATTTCCGAGGCTGTGACCTTTTCGCGCGCTTATTTCAAGGGCTATGTTATTATCTCTGGCAATTTCAGCTTCCTCAATGGTAATTAATCCAGGATGCGCTAAAATATCCACATCAGGGCAGTTAGCAGCAGCTAAATTGGTTCCTTCAATTACAGGCTCTACAATGGTTTCTCCATGAACAACAACAATCTCTGCACCAAATTTTTTGGCCTTGGATGCAAGCTTTCCAATAACTTCTGCTGGAGCATGTGTTATTTCCGCTCCTTGAATTACTTCTATATCCCAGTTATCCTTAATATCAAGTATAGCTTCCCTTATTCTTTTAACGCAGTCAATATTTGATGCATCAACGTGATCAGTTATTGCAATTGCTTCATGATTTAAAACGTAAGCTCTTCTGGCAAGTTCTGAAGGTAAAAGTTCTCCATCACTGAATAAACTATGTGTGTGAAGGTCTATTCTTTTATTTATAAAATTCCCCCTGATTTAATAAATACGACTAATTTTATCATCTAATTTTTAATCTTTCTTATATATAAGAGTTATATTAAATATAATGATAGTTGAGAATTTTACGATAATTTTTTGATTATTTATATATTTTCGGTGATAATATGAAATGCTCTGTTTTCGTTCCATCACACATTACTGGATTTTTTGAGATAATAGATAATGAAAATTCTCTTAAAAAAGGGTCTCGCGGGGCCGGTGTTGTTATGGATAAAGGAGTTATGACAAAAACTAAAATTACAGAGGGAAATAGTATTAATATCAAAATTAATGGTAAATATGATCCAGGAAACGCTACAATAACTGAAAAAACCATTGAAATCATTAAAAGAGAATATAATCTTAATGATAAAGAAATAAGGATTGAACATGACGTTGAAGTACCTATTGGCGCAGGATTCGGAACTTCGGCAGCATTTGCCCTTGGAACTGCAATGGGTATTTCAAAAATCCTTGAACTACCTCTTCAATTTAATAAGATAGCTCAAATTGCCCATATGGCAGAATTGGAAATGAAAAGTGGATTAGGCGATGTTATTGGTGAAATTTCGGGAGGAATAGTTCTAAGACTTAAGGAAGGAGCTCCTGGAATTGGAAAAACTACGAAAATTGAATTAGATGAAGAGATTTATGTTATTTCAAAAACTTTTGGAGAAATAAAAACTTCTGATATCATTGAAGATCCTGTTTATAAAAGAAGGATCAATGAGATGGGCCACATTTTGCTGCAAGAACTAATAAAAGAACCTAAACCAGAAAAATTTATGGAATTATCAAGAAAATTTGCAGAAAAAACTGGACTAATGAGTCAGGAAGTTAAAGAGGCCGCTAATATACTTGAAGATGAGACAATCGGCGCTTCAATGGCCATGCTTGGTAATACAGTATTTGCATTATCTAAAAATCAAAATACGAGCTTAAAAGATGTAATAGTGGCTAAAATTGACAATTCTGGCTGTAGATTTATTTAAAATCTACATTTAAATTATATTTTAAAACTTAAATTTCAATTGGCCCTGATTAATGCATTAAATACAACATTTACTAATAATTTTGTAATCAGTTGGAAATCACGATTTCATTATATATTTAAGGTGTATTAAACTAAATCTCTAAAAGATTAATTCTTTATGAAAATATTATACCAGAAAGTAGTTAGGACATTGAAACATCTTCAATAACGTAATTAATCCCTTCATCATCTAATTTTTGCGTTATACTTTTAGTCATATTTCCAACTGCAAATACAAGTACATTTAAACCCCTTTTAGCTGCAGCAACAGTTGCATAGGGGGTTGCAAATTCAAAATCAGGTGAAATGTCAATTTTATTTATTACTGCCCTTGAAACAGTCCCCATAATCCCTACTTTATCAAATCCTCTGTTGTATATGTCTTGAATTTTCCCAAAATCAGATACCCTTGAACCACCCTGATTTATAACAGGAAGCTTTATTATAACTACATTACCAGTTTTAAGTTCTATAATTCCATTTAATTTTATTAAAGCCACATCTTCTCCTTTTTTAGCATCATGAAGTACTTCGGCATAAGCGGATGTCTCCTCTTTGACTGCATAAAGGATTCCGCCCTCCATTTTAAGCCAGACATTCTGGCCTTTTTTCAGATTATCTCCGGCTATCGCAGGCCAGATGGATTTGTAGGTATTCATTGTTTCAGAAACTTCATCAGCATACTTTCTAAGGTCAGCAGCTTCTTTTTTAAGTTTTTCAATTCCTCTTTTAGTTATGTGATACCTGGTACTGTCTTCACGTATTTCTACAAATCCCTCATCAGTTAAACTTTTAATGTTTTCAGACACTGCCTGAACAGTTATTCCAAGTTTTTCAGCAATATCCTTTTGCCTTAAGTGTGGCTGCTGCTTTGCAATTTCGGCAAGTATCTGGAATCTTGTAAGCTCTCCCTTTTTTTTAAATACCTTCATATATTTACCCTCTCGGCATATTATTATAATAAAAGCATTATATAAGATTATAATCAAATTTATCTGGTTATCAAATATTAATCTCGTGAATGTGCTGTTGTCACTTGATATATTTTAACATCATATATATTTAATTTGTAAATTCACTGATGAAAATGTAGTTTTTATTTTTAGGAATTTATCAATTCAACCGTAAAAATGCCAGTAATTATAATGAAAAGTATATAAGAAAACCTGAATTATTTTAAAGAATTGAAAAGTAGGAATAATGGCATTAAATTAATTGTAATCAGTTTTAGCGTACTGTCAGTACAGGACTGGGCCTGATCTAACCACATTTTCTGCCACACTTCCAAGCAAGAATCGGTTCAGTCCATGTTTTCCAGAGGTTCCCATTACCACAGGATCAGCGCCCTGTTCTTCAACAGTTTTAATAATTGCATCTGCAGGATGGCCCTCTTTAGTTACAAAAGTTAATTTTATCTCCTTGTTATATTTTTGCTTACATTTTATGGATAGATCAACAATTTCTTTAAATGCTTTCTTTCCTTCTCTTATCAGCGTTTCTTTAACACTTTTAATGGTTTCATCCGTACAAACCAGTAAAATGTGGACATGTCAAGTACATGTAATGCTATAAATTCCGCATTACTCTGCCCAGCAGTCCATATGGCATGTGGGCTGCTTTATTGGCCTGTTTTGAGCCATCTGTAGGTTACAATATTTTATTATACATCAATTCACCTCAAATTTAATCTATTTTTAATAAATTTTAATTCAAGAGCGCTCTAAATATTCTCTTTTATGCATGGGATTCTATATGGTTGAATAAACTGGAAATTATATCAATAAGAATGGCTATTATATATAAGTGGTATTCTTTTGGCTCATATTTCGTCATATTTTTAATTTCTTTTCCCATTTCACCATAAACTCGTAGAGATTCTTTTAATCGTGATCTTGTTTTTCCTTTTTCATATTCCCATGGCTCAAAATCCATATCTTCAATCCTGTTTCCTAAAATAGAAGCCACTATTTGGATCTGGCTTCCTAGCTTTTTTGGATCACCCTCTTCCAGAGTTTCAGGGTTCAAAAGACCAATAAAACTGCCAGGAGTTTCACCCATATCCCTTATATATTTCAAAAAATAATTTTTCAATATTAAGAGAAGTATTTTTATAATAATAACTATATTAAAAAAATTATTTTAACATTTCTGTTTAATTAAAAAATTCAATCAGATTTTAACAATATTATAAACCATTAAAATTATTTTAACATATGCAGAGAGAATTAAAATAAATAAATAAAATGAGTATATTTTTATGGTTATAACGAAATCTATCAGCTGTTTCGTTTTTAAAAGCTATTAATACCTAAATTTTACCTTTAAGATATTCATCCAGCAATCTAAGGAATTTATTTATGTTTTCGTCAGGAATATAGGCACCGCAGGCAACTGAATGACCACCACCATTACCACCAGATTTTTCAGCTATTTTCCTTATTATATTACCAAAATGAATTCCATCATAAGCTAAAAGCCGTGAACATCTTAATGATACTTTTATTCCATCTTTATCATCATTTACAGGAGTAAATCCTATTATTGGTTTTCTCCAGTCCCCATAACTTAGAATCATTCCTGCTACTGTTCCTATTAGCTCACTTTTTATCTCGCTTCCTTCAAAATACTGTAAATTCTGCAGGTGAACTATTCTCTCTTCTTCCCTTATCCAGTCCATTTTCTGGGCAAGATATCTTCTGTGTTCAAGTGCAAGATGATCCATTTCGTCAAGGGCAAGATTTCTATTGCCTTTAAGAACATTTAATGCAATTTCGGGGTGTTTATGTCGGCTGCATGCATTTATTGCAGTTGAAAATTCACTCGCATCTCTAAGTGGAGTGTATTTGGGTTCTTCTAAAAATTCATAGGATTCTCCAGAAATAAGTTTTGGAACATATTTTATGTATCTTTTGGGAACTTCTCGACTTAACATCTTTAAAAGTTCTGAAAATATCAAACCTTTCTCTTCTTTAGATAAATCTGATAGAACTCTGGCTTTTTTACCATTTTTAGTGGGAATACCCAGCTTATTCATCATGTGAATACTTTCATTTCTGTTATTTGTTATTGGAAGTTTAACATCGCCGAAATATGAAAGCGCTACATAAACTGGTCTTGTTTGACGGCCATAGAATGAGAGGTCGTGTACTGGATCAACAAGATTGTTCTGTACGCTTTCAGCGAGAATACTTTTATTTAAACCAACTAATTTGCCGGGCATGTTGTTTTGCATATCTCCCACAGCACTTAAAATTCCAAGCCAGCTTAAATCATTGAATCCAAAAGTACGTGCAAGTAGATATGACATACCTCCGCCAGAAACTTCAAAAGATCCGTCTATACCATAATAATGAGAATTTATTTCTAAAAACTCTCCAGCAGCGTGATTATCATAAATCATAGGTCTTAGTGGAGGGTGATGGTCCAGAATAATTATTTTAGATGATGAATTACCTAATTTATGAACATTCTGCCCGGAACCAAGATCTGAAAATATTGTGAGTTCACTTTCAATAGAAAGGTCATCTATTTTATCAAGTGTTATGAATTCCACTTCATGATCCTTTTTCAGCCTGTCAAGCATGGAAGATAAAATAGCTCCTGCTGTTATTCCATCACAATCAATATGGCTGTAAATCTGGATGTCTTCAGCATTTTTAACCATTCTATGAGCTTTTTGGAATGCTTTTTTCATTATTTCATTGTTTGTATCCATTTAATCTCCAGATAAAAATTATTAATATTATTTAATCAAATATGTATTATATAAAATTATGTTTAAAAAAATTTATTTTCATTATTGGGGGACAAAATTATTATGGAAACATCTAATTCATAAAAAAAGGCATGTTAGGACCTCATACCTTTTATAATATTACTTATTTTTATTAAAATTTCTCTTTTGGGCATTTTTTTATCTACAGAAACCCTGCCTGATGATTCCCACCACGAACGTGAATATGATTTATTATTTTCAACTTCAGGGTTGAGTTGAAGCTTCTTTGCAGCATTGGAGATTTCCCTTAACTTTGGAGATGGAACTGCATCTTCTTTAGAAATTCTTCTTCCTTCTTTTTTGGTTTTCTGTGAATCAATGTAAACCGGCCATATAATTGTTTTCATGTATTCATCCCTCGTTTAAAGTCTGTTCATTTACCACTTCAACCAGTTTGTCAAGCATATTTTTAAAGGTGTACTCCTCAGGCATAATAGGATCAATTTTATAAGCATCCAGTACTTTTCTGGTTATAGGGCCGATGGCAGCAACTAAAATTTCTTTACTACGCAGTATATCCAGAATATTTTCTTTACCTTTTTCTTTAGCGATTTTAACAAGATTTTTAACGGTTAAGGGGCTTGTAAACATTATAATATCAATTTCTCTGTTTAATATGTCATCAATGAGTTCATATATCTTTGATTTGTCATCAGGCATGTCTGATTTATAGGCATCTGCAAGAATCACTTCTGCTCCCATTCTTTGTAGTCCATGGGGAAGTGTGTATCTTGCCACCATAGTTCGTGGAAGTCCTATTTTTTTATCTTTAACTTTAATACTCTGGAATGCTTCAAGGAGTCCTTCAGCAGTGTATTCTTCAGGCATAAGGTCAACTTTTACACCATAATTATCCAGAACTTCACCTGTTTTAGGCCCAATGGATGCAACTTTTAAATTTTCAGCATTTTCAAGATTGCAGTACTTAAAAAATGACTCAATTGCCCGTGGCGAAGTAAATACAAGCCAGTCAAGTTCATTAATCATATTGCAAAGTTTGATCATTTCTTCTGGCTTGGAATCTTTGAGTTCGATAGTTGGAGTGACAATGGGAATTGCGCCATAGGATTTCACCATTTCAACAGAATCCTGAGCTCTTTCAGCAGGTCTTGTTATCACAATTTTTTTACCTTCTAAGCCCTTCATAATTTTAATCTCCTTATTCAACCATTTATTTCCTTAAATACATCAACAACATGCCCAATAACTACCAGAGCGGGCGGATTAATGTCCTTTTCTGTTATATTTTCAAGGGTACCTGTGATTATCCTCTGATTTTCCATTGTACCATTTTCAATCACACAGACCGGAGTGTCAGGATCTTTATATTTCATTATTTCTGCTGTATTTTCAGCTAAATTACCAATTCCCATAAGTATTACAATTGTATCGGCTGTAAAATCCCATTTAACCTGTTTTTCATTTTTTGTAGGGTCTTCATGTCCTGTTACTAGAGTAAGTGAGGTTGCTACACCTCTATGGGTGACTGGTAAGCCGATGGTTGTGGGAACACCAATAGCAGAAGTTACGCCGGGAATTAATTCAAAAGAAAGCCCTTCTTCGTGGAGAGCCAGCATTTCCTCACCACCCCTTCCAAATACAAAGGGATCTCCTCCTTTAAGCCGTACAACCACGTCATTTTCTTTCGCTTCTTTCACAAGAATCTCGTTAATTTCATTCTGACTCTTATAATGATGTCCTGCCTGTTTACCTACATAAATAAGCTTTGCACCATCTGCATACTTTAAAATCTCATCATTTGCAAGCTTATCATATAATACAACATCTGCTTTTTTTAATGCATTAACAGCTTTTAGAGTGATTAGTTCTGGATCGCCAGGTCCTGCTCCTATTAAATATACTACCATGTGTTCACCGCTTAAAAATATAGAAATATCTAATTAACTATTTTTGAAATATTTTAAATAAAATTTCAGGATTTGAAGTTAATAATCCCTTTAAAAAACTTCAAACCATCATCTGAACCTAAAACTGATTCCGAAGCCCTCTCAGGGTGTGGCATTACAGCACATACAAGCCCTGATTCATCGCAAACTCCAGTTATTGCTTCAAGAGAGCCATTAGGGTTCTTACCTTCAAATTTAAGAACGATCTGATCCTGATCATGAAGTTTTTCGATTTCTTCAATATAGTATCTGCCTTCTGCATGGGCTATTGGCATTTTAATTATTTCATTCTTTTTATAAAGGCTTGTAAATGGAGTTCTGGTTGATGTAACCTTTAATTCAACTCTTTTACAGATAAATTTGGCGTTTTCATTGTTTGTAAATACTCCTGGCACTAAACCAACCTCTGCAAGTATCTGAGCACCGTTACAAATTCCAAGAACGGGTTTTTCTTCTTTAACTGCTTCCTTTATTCCTTCTATAACTGGAGTTATGCTTGCAATTGCTCCAGCTCTAAGATAATCTCCGTAAGAAAATCCGCCGGGGATAACAATGGCATCAAAGTTGGATAAATCTTTCTGATTCCACCAGACATAATCTGGTTCTCCACCTGCAAGTTCCAGTGCATGGTAAACATCTCTATCACAGTTTGAACCAGGGAAACGTATGACACCTACTTTCATCATTTTTCCTCTTTATTAATGTGTATTTATGAATTATGGGGGGTTATTTTTATTTCATAGTCATGGATTACTGGATTGCACAGAAGTCTCTGACACATATCGTCCACTTCTTCCCTTGCAATCTTTTCATCTTCTTCATCAATTGTAAATTTGATTGTTTGGACAGTATCTGTCCCTTCAACTTCGTATCCTAAAAGAGCAAGGGCTCTTTGAATGGTTGAAGCTTCTGGATTTAACATGCCTTTTTTCAGGCTTATTTTCACTTCAGCATTGTATTTCATTTCATCACCATAAAATAAGATTTATTTTGATCAGATGTATCAATTCATAGATTGCTCCTTATACTTATTAATTTTATTTATGAAATATAAAAAAATAAATTTTTCAGGTTGAAGGAAAAATTCTATTTTTCCTGAACCCAAAAAACAAAGTTTTTTGAGGTTTTTAGTATTTTATATCTCAATATTCCATCTATTTTTATCCTTTTCATCAAGTATTATAGATGCTACTCTTTTATAGGCTTCAATAACTCCGGATTCACCCTTTCTGAAGAGATCTTTATCCAGAATATCACATGTTTCAGCATCCCAGAATCTGCATGTGTCTGGACTTATTTCATCACCAAGAACTATATTTCCATCTGAATCATATCCATATTCAATTTTAAAGTCAGGGAATAAAAGACCTTTTGATTCCAGGAATTCCTTCAAAACTTTGTTTATTTTTAAGGTGATTTCTTTAATCATTTCCAGTTTTTCTTTTTTTATTATACCTAATGCAATTGCTATATCGTCATTCAGCATTGGATCCCCATATTCATCGCTTTTATAGTCTATCTGGATAATTGGAGGATCAAATGTTTGTTTTGGCTTAAATGGGTATCTTCGAAGTAAGCTTCCAGCAGCAATGTTTCTAGTGATAACTTCAAGTGGAATCATTTCAAGCTTCCATGAAAGCATCATACCCGGTTTAATGAGATCAATGTACTGGGTTTTAATTCCTGCCTCTTCAATGATTTCAAATAGTTTTGCAGAAATTATGGAATTCCAGAAACCTTTTTCATTGATACTATCCTTTTTAGCCCCATCTCCAGCCGTAATGTCATCTCTAAATTCCACTATGACTTTTTGAGGGTCATCTGTTTCGTATACTCCTTTCGCCTTGCCCTGATAAATTAATTTTCCAGCTTTAATGGTCATGTTAACTCCATTCCTGTATTAATATTTTAATTTGTAAATGTTGTATTATCTGTGTGATTGATTCATATAATAATCTTTACCAGTATTTGTCTTATAATTCTATTTTAAATCACTATCAAACCCTAACCTTTTTTTAAATATAGGCCTTCCCACTCTCTAATATGGGTATGATAATTAATCAATACAAATGCTACTTTTAATGGTACCATTTTTTGATATATCATAATATAATATAGTGTTTATGTTGGATCTTCAGTATAATAATATTTAGGCAAGAAATTGTTCTTAAAATTTTTCAGTAGAACATGAAGATAGGAAAAAGGATTTTTCAGCGCATAATTAGTGTAATCATATGGGGTGATCTGGTAGTATTTATTCATTTATTTATGTTTTTATAAACTTGAAAATGTTATTCATGTAAAAAAAGGTTATAGAATTCACTTTTAATAGATTTAATGGCACTGGCTTATTTGTTAGTTATAAGTAACTTGGAAATTTAAGAATAGTTATTAAGACTTGTAACCAAATATATTAAATGTAAAACTTAATATATCTCTAAAATTAAGATTTAATGTGGTATTTTTCAAAAAAATCTATCAATACTGAATAATGGAATTGACTATATTGTAATTTCAAATTTATATAAAATGATGAATTAACAACTAAATAATGATTATAAACACCATTTGGTGAAATACATGTGTGGAATAATAGGATGTATATTAGACAATAAAAAAGCAGCTCCTGTATTACTGGATTGCGTTAAAAAACTTGAATACAGGGGTTATGATTCAGTAGGTATTGCTACTTCTTCAAGTGAAATAAGGATAAAAAAAGACAGTGGAAAAATTGATGATGTTCATGAAAATTTACGTTTAAATGATTTACCTGGAGATATGGGTATAGCTCATGTAAGGTGGGCAACACACGGTCTCCCTACTAAAGAAAATGCTCATCCTCATACTGATTGTAAAAATAAAATTGCTGTTGTTCATAATGGAATTATAGAGAATTATAAGGAACTTAAAGATCAGTTGATAAAAGAGGGACACCACTTTAAATCTGAAACAGATACAGAAGTCATTCCTCACCTTATAGAGAAATATATGGAAAGTGGTAATGATCTGGAATCTTCAACTAGGCTCGCCATTGGAGATATTAAAGGTTCATATGCAATAGCAGCCATCTCCCGTGATGAACCGAATAGAGTAGTTGGAGCCAGAAAAGAAAGCCCGCTTATTGTTGGAAAGGGAGAAAATGAGTATTTCATAGCATCTGATGCTCCTGCAATTTTACAGCATACCAATAAAGTTATTTACCTTGAAGATCATGAAATGGTGATTCTAAGTGAAGATGGCATTGAAATTAAAGATGCTGACGGTAATATAATTGAAAAAGAGATTTTTACCATTGATTGGACTCCAGATATGGCCGAAAAAGGTGGTTATGATCATTTCATGCTAAAAGAGATTCACGAACAGCCTGAAGCAGTGAAAAATACCCTGCTTGAATCATCAGAAATCAAAAACATTGTTAAAAAATTCCCGGATATTAACAGGATCTGTTTTGTGGCCTGTGGAACATCTTATCATGCATCCCTTATTGGTAAATATTTATTCGAAAAACTGGTTGGTATTCCAGCAGATGTTACACTGGCATCTGAATTTGAATACTCTGCAGATACATTAGACGATAAAACTCTTGTTATCCTTATAACACAGTCTGGAGAAACTGCAGATACACTCAAAGCTCTAAGGCTGGTTAATCATAAATCTAAAACTCTGGCAATAGTAAATGTTCTTGGAAGCACAATTACAAGGGAAGCTGAATATGTTATATACACAAGAGCGGGGCCCGAAATTGGCGTAGCTGCTACTAAAACATATGTAAGTCAATTAGCATGTATATATCTTCTTGCAGTTTATATGAGTGGGAAAGAGGAGTTAATGGAAAAATTACAGAGTATTCCTAGGTATATGCAAAGTGCTCTTGAAAAAGAAGACTTTATTAAAGAAATAGCGCAAAAATACAAAGATGCAAAAGATTTCTTCTTTATTGGGAGAGGCTTTTCTTATCCAACAGCCATGGAAGGGGCATTAAAGCTGAAAGAGATAACATATATACATGGTGAAGGTTATGCTGCTGGAGAATTGAAACACGGCCCGTTAGCTCTTATTGATGAAGGTGTCCCTGTTGTAGCGGTTACTCCTCCAGGTAAAAGTCATGAAAAAACACTAAGCAACGTTGAAGAGGTTAAAGCAAGGGGTGCTCATGTTATTGGGCTTGGGTCATCTGAAGATGAAGTCTTAAAATATGAAGTTCACGACATGATTGAATTTGAGGATGAAATTGATGAGATGTTTTCATCCATACCCTATGTCATCCCCCTACAACTTTTGTCATATTATATCAGTGTAATGAAGGGCATTGACCCGGATAAGCCTAAGAATCTGGCTAAATGTGTGACTGTAGAATAGAGCTAATTTATTTAGCTCTATATTAAATTCTTTTTTATATTTTATTCTAAATCTACAACATAATGTTCTTCTGCAAAATACCCTCTTTCTCCTAATTCTTTGATAATCTCTACCAGATCCTCCAAATCATCTGCCTGGGCTGATGATACTTTGATATCTTTTTCACTTACTGATAATTTATCATCCTGCCTTTTAAAGTCGTTTGCTACCTTAATCCACAAACTTTTAGGAACTCTTTCATTGAAAAGCTGGATATTACTTGTACTTTCTCCACTTCTAGTGGCCTGTGAACTTTCCAAATCATGGAAAGTATGGATTTTTTCTTCTAACTTTTTCTGTACTCCATCTATTTCCCTGACGCCTTTTTTCTTTAGTTCTTCTGTATATTGTTTAATTAATTCCACCAAATCATCACGGCTTTCTATTAACTCTTTTTCAGTATTTTTCCGTTCAATTGCATATGATATGGACCGTGATAGTATCCTATTATTAACATCGCCTTTAATTAGATAATCCTGAGCACCCATTCTAACAGCCTTAATAGCCAGCTCTTCATCATCTAATCCACTTAATATTACAATTGGTAATTCTGGTTCCTGTGCATGCGCATTTTCGAACGTTTCAAAACCCATACTATCTGGTAAACTAAGATCTAACAGTAAAACGTCGAAATCACCCGATTTAAGTAGATTAAGACCTTCATTTAGTTTGGTAGCATGCCGTAATTCAAATTTAGGCTTGATTTCTTTAAACATTTCACCTATAAATCTTGCATCCGCTTCATTATCTTCAATTAACAGTACTTTAATAGACTCGTTCTTCATTGATTCAACACCTATTAACATAAGATTTTAGATATTTGGATTTTTTTCAACAAATTTAATTTCTAATTAATATTTTTTATTATTTATTTATGTTTACTTCTTATTGAAATTTACTTTTACATGATAAATGGCAAAATTTAAAATATCCATTTAAAAGTTAAATATATTAAAAAGCAATAAAAAGCCATCTTAATGGGTATAATGGCTTAATTAAGGTTCAGAAGCATTTTTTACTCCAAAAAATGAATTCAGGATTTCAATTATTTCCACCAAATGTTTAGATGTTTCAATAGATCTTATCATAAATTTTGAAATAATCTTTCTTCACGCACCATAGACTTATATTTAGTATTTTATTGCATATTTGCACAAAACTTCATCTATCATTAATAATACGTAAAATTGGCAGTTTAGGAATGCATTTTAAATCGATATGAATTCAAATTTAACATTATTATAATGCCATATTCATTAAAATGTATTTTTAAACAAACTGAGCCATATTTAAAAAAATTTAATTATTAAAAAATTAAATTTATTAGAAAGTTATAAATTTCAAAATAAATCTATATTCTAGTATCAGTAAAAGAGGAAGTTTTCAATGAATTCTGGGAAGAAAGGAAAATTATTTGCAGTTTTAATGGTATCGTTAGTAGCATTTGGATTTGGTTCATGTGCCAATGTACTGAATTCTGGTAATGATATCACCTATGGAATTTTACCATCATCTTTTTCTCTTGATAATGAAAATCAGATGGCAGTTATAGATGATCCCTCATTTGAACCAGTTCATGTCAAAAGACATTTTTATAACCTCACAAATTCCACAAATATGACAAATATAACTTCAAATTCAACAACTAATAAGAGATATAAATCTAACAACACCAAAAATAGCAACTCAGGATAATTCATTAATAAAAAGGGCTCAATACGTATTAAATCAAAATAAACTTTAAATTGGATATAATAATGAATTTTAACATCCAGAATATACAATTTTTTGTTGAAGAACTTCAATTTCTGTTTTTTAATGTATTCAGGATTTTCAAGTATTTTCAGGAATTTAAATTTAATTTATAAATAAAAATAATAAAATATATCTTCATAACAGTATACTCTAGTTTTAGAAATCAGTTGATATCATGATAATTTTACGGCGTAACAAAAAGATTGTAGAGATATTTCCAATTGGAAGCTCAAAAGGAGCATTAAATTCAAGAAGGAAACCAATTTTTTATGGTTATTTGAAGCTTAAAAGAATTAACAATCAGATAAGACCATATAAATTCATTGTTAAAAAAGGCGATAAGGAATCTCTTTTTCCTCCAGGTGAGGCTTTAAAGATTCTAAAGAAGCAAAACGTATACATCATAGGGGAAGATGCAGAAATCGAAGAGATGCTTAATTCTCTAAATATTAAATACAGAAGAACCAGAATCTGTAAACACTGTACAATGGGGGGCTATATTACAATTATAAATCCACAAGTAGCCTATTTATTCCATAAAAATTATATTTGCCGGAAATGTGCAGAAGAGGAAATTAAACGTGAACTAAAGGCAAGATCAATTGATTTAAGTGCATTTAATAATTTCAAAAAAATGCTGGATAAATCTGGAGACCTTAATAAAGTTTTAAGCATCTTTGATCCCAATTTTAACCCTTTAAAAAACCCTGATTTAACATTATATGATAAAATAACTACAGTAGAAACAGATGATACAAAAAAAGTGAGTATGAATGAAATTGATGTACCTGACGAGTTCAAACAAATATTAAAAAATCAGGGAAGATATTTACTGCCAGTTCAGGCATTGACCCTTTCCAACGGTCTTCTTGAAGGAGAAAATCTCCTTATAGTGTCTGCAACAGCAAGTGGAAAAACACTCATAGGGGAACTTGCAGGGATACCCAATGCACTTAAAGGTAAAAAGTTCATGTTTTTAACCCCACTTGTAGCCCTTGCAAATCAAAAATACAGAGATTTTAAAAAGAGATATGGTAAATTAGGTCTAAATATAGCTATAAGAGTTGGCATGAGTAGAATAAAGGCAAAAGAAGAGCTATCACTTCCAGATGAAGATATAGAAAATGCAGATGTGATTGTGGGGACATATGAGGGCCTTGATTTTCTTCTGCGCTCAGGGAAGGCCAGTGACCTTGGTGAACTTGGAACTATTGTAATTGACGAAATACACATGCTCGACGATGAAGAACGAGGACCTCGTTTAAATGGACTTATTCAAAGATTAAAGGCACTTTTTAATGATATACAAATTTTAGGGCTTTCTGCTACTATTAAAAATCCTGATGTAATTGCTAAAGAGTTCGGGATGAAATTAATTGAATATGATAAACGTCCGGTTCCACTGGAACGTCACTTAATATTTGCAAGGTCTGAATACGAAAAAGAAGACATTATGGCAAAAATTACCAGGGCTGAATATAAAAACATCTCTAAAAAGGGATTTCACGGCCAGAGTATTATCTTTACAAATTCAAGAAGAAAAACCCATTCAATTGCAGATTATCTGGAAAAAAGGCACATTAATGCAGCTGCTTATCATGCTGGGCTTTCCTATGCAAAAAAGAATAGGATTGAACGTGATTTTGCAAATCAAAAGATTTCTACAGTAGTTACAACAGCTGCACTTGCGGCGGGCGTTGATTTCCCTGCATCACAGGTTATATTTGAATCTTTAACCATGGGCAATAAATGGTTGACAAATAATGAGTTTTCACAGATGGTTGGAAGGGCAGGTAGGCCATCATATCATGATATTGGTAAAATATATCTCATCCCAGAAGTTGCAAGGAAATTTGATGAAGAAACAGAAGATTTTATGGCTGTAAGTCTTCTTGAAAGCGACGTTAACCCAATATATGTTGATTATTCAGAAAACGATGTTATTGAACAATTTTTAGCAGATATTTCTTCCAGACGTGCAAAAAGATTTGATGACATAAAAAAAGCATATAAGGATTTGGATTTACCTCTTAGCTTTGATGAGGCATTTAATATATTAATTGATTCTGGATTTGTGGAGGAAAAAAAGGGGATTATATCAGCAACCAGATATGGAAAAGCTGTTTCAGTATCATTTTTAAATCATATGGAAGCACAATATATAAGAAAAAACTTAAATAAAAATCCGCTTGAAATTGCAATAGCCCTTGGACCATTCGAAAGTGCATACATGTCAAATAGAGTTAATAGAAGATTAAGTAAAGTTCTTAAAATCAATTTATCATCCAGGCTATTTGCAGATTCAACACTGGATATTTTATCCTCTGCTGATATGATTTCAAAGCTTGAAGCGAATCTGAGGGATCCTTTAATAAACATGCAGATCGACTTTTTCTCATGCAGATGTAAAGACAGACCCTTTTGCAAATGTTTCCAGACCGAATTTTCAAGGAGAATCCTGAAAGAACGTATGAATAAAAAAGACCCTGTAGATATCAGTAAAAAGTTTATGCGTAATTATCAGATCCATGCCTATGCTGGAGATATATTTTCATGGCTTGATTCCATAATAAGGAATTTAGAAGCAGTTAGAAGGATTTCAAGAGCTTTTAATAATCATAAAACTGCAAAAGAGTGTTCTAAATTTATAAGATTAATTGAAAGTTGATTTTAATAAACCTTTTCGATCTTATATAAAGTTCCAACCTCTGAAATATCTAAAAAAGGGATCAGATAATAATTTTGACTTAAATTATCAAGTTCATGGAATACGAACACATTTCCACTATTTATCTTTTGATTTGCTGTATTTAAAAGATCATCTTCTTCTACCTGGATGATAGTTACATTTGGGTTAATTTTATCCACAATCTGGAAATATTTAAATGCTGCATAGGATTTCCAGTAAGTAATGATGGTTGAATTGGAAGGAACTTCTTTTAAAGCAGTATAAGCAAAGTAAGCAAACTTATCGTTGTTTATCTCTTCAATCTGACCATGGTTTGTAAAGTAAGAAGTAACTGGAACCAGAAGAGATGAAAAAAGTATAATAACTAAAAATAGCTTTAAAAAATTCCTTAAAGGGTTAAAACCTATTTCATGGTTTTTTAACGCATCTTTAACAAAGTTAAATGAAGTGATTATGCCAATGCCAATAAATATTGAAAATATCAGAAATGAAGGAATAAACATCACTTCAAAATCAAATACATAATAATTTATGTAAAAGGAAACATTTAAAAAAAACATCATGCTAAAAAGGATTAAATATTTAATATTATTTTTAAATAAACCTATTAATCCCAGTATCCCTAAAACCAAACCCATATACGAAAAATTAGCTTTTAAAAATCCCAGATACATTAAAATATTTTCAGGAATCTTGGGAAATGAAATTATAAAATGATTTGAAAATTTCTGGGCTGTAATCAACATCCACCATTCATAAATGCTCTGGGGAACTTCACCGAATCCTGGATGTTGAGAAGCTCTTATCAAGATATATACAAATTGAAGTAATCCGATCATGAAGATTGAAATAAATATAATTGAATTTTTATGGTTTAAAAATATTTTATAATTAGTTAAAGCGATGAATAATAAGAAAGCAGGCATAAAAAAAAGATTAGATGCATGAGCTCCGATACTCAGCCCATAAATAAGGAAAAATACATATAAATATTTAATATCTCTGTTTTCGTTCCATTTTATGAGTATTAAAATCATTAAGGCTATAAAAAATGCATTTAAAGTGTAAACTTCTGCTATTTCTGCCTGTGACCAGAAAGTTTTGGATAATGCCAGTGAAAGCGCAGCAATCACTGCAATCAATCTATAAATATTAAAATCTGAATTTACTTTAGTTAAATGTGAATCAGACATGTTTTTATCTTTAAATAACTTTTTATTCAATATAACTAATTTGAACACTATAATGTAAACTATAGATACGGTTATTGCACCGAAAAATGCTGACATTGTATTTACTCTTTGAGCAACAGTTCCAACTGGAATCATGGTAAAAATATGCCCGATCCATGTGTATATAGGGTAACCGTTGGGATGCGGTATCCCTAGGATATAACACACTATGGAAAACTCTGCAGGATCACCTTCAAATATGGAAGGTGCTAAGAACTTAATATAAATGATAAAAGTCAGGATAAAAAGAATTGTAGATACTAAAATGTCTTTTTTTTCCACTTTAAAGTTATTAATATTATTTAAATTCAAAGGAACACCTTAAAAGTTATAATAGATACAAAAATTATTTTAATTAATCCAGCAACTTTTCTATGTCTTTAATTACATCGCTAATTGCAGTTTCCAGCAATTCATTGCCTAATTCAATATCTATGCAAACACCCTCATTTTCTACAGATACTGCACCTTTATTAATTCCTTTGTCAATACTACGTGCTTCTTTGAAACCAACCATACCTACTTCTGGATGATTTTTAAAGTTGCAGTGTTCTTCAAGCTTTGACTCATCAACAATATTTAAAACACTTCCTATTGAAAGTTCACCGGTTCCTGCATGGGGGCCTTCTATTTCAACTATTTTATTATTGAATATTATCTTAATTTCCATTTCTTTTTCTATATCATCCAGATAATCAAGAAGCGGAATATTACCTCCGTGTCCATTTACCAGAACCACTTTTTTGATATTAAGACATTTCTTTGCATTTTTGAGTGTAGGAAGGAGGCGCTTTAAAGCTAACTCTTCTGCATCTATATGAATACCGTGTTTTATGTAAGAATATTCTGTAGCAGCATACAGTATCCCTATAAATTTTGCACCGCTTCTTAAAGCTGCTTGAAGGGCAATGTAGGCAGCTATTTTGGAATCAGTATCAATGGGAAGTGCAGCCCCATGATTTTCAAGGTGAGATCCAACTGCAAGCACACCTATTTCATGGACCTTTGGGGAAATAACATTTCCAGCTTTGAATTTAAGTTCCATAATCTTACCTTTCATCTATACTGTTAAATTCCAGATTTTATCCCCAATGTAATGGATTGTTTCAATGGCTTTTCCTTCAGTATTTTCAACCATTTCTGGGCCCGAAATAAGACTTTTTCCTACTGCAAGGGGTTTTCTGTGGGTTTCATCAACTATAATAACGAAATCTCCTTTTTTTATGTTTAAATCCGCTTCAGTAATGCCTGGGGACATAATATCAGCCCCTTTAGCAACAAACTTAACAGCCCCCATATCTACAACAACGTAATTTGTCATTATTTCAAGCTCCAATGCGCCTTTAAGTGTTGGAACAGGTTTATCCTCAATCATCATGATCAGGGGTTCCCTGTCTATTAATAGAATATTATATGGTTCCCCTTCAAGAATTTCCACCTTACTTTTTGATTTGATCAACATGGAAAAATCTCCCAGCTGTTCCTTAACTTTTTTAAATTTCTTTTTTTGAAGATAATAGCGTTTTCTTATTTTCAATTCTCACACCCTAAATATTATTTACTTAATTTTTGATGCTTAATAAATATTTTTGGTTAAATTGGTCTTTACAATTGTGTATTAGAGCAAATTGTTTATTTAAGATATCAGTAACTCTAATTTATTTGTTTAAAAATAAATTTAAAAATTTTCTTTTTTTAGTTAAATCATTTAATTTAAGAAATACTAAGTATGGTAAATTATATAAAAAGTAATAATGATAAAAGTTATCAAAAAAATTTCTGTTAACAAATTTAAAAATTTTAAAAATTGCAGGAAATTAACAGAATATGTATCTATACACATAATCTGGGTTTAAAATCTTTTATACTTTGATAAAGAATCAAACAACAATCTTTAAATAGAATTTCATACAGAAATGTGCTTTGATCAAACTTTTTTGATGCTTAAGCCATATATGGATCAAAACAACATTTTTAAACTTAAATACTATTAAATATATAAAAATAGATATAATTCTTTACTACTAATTTTATTGGTAGTTAGTGGAGTTTTTCTAATTAAAATAAATATTAGATTATCTTTATATGATGTAACATGGTATATTATTGACTTATACTCAAAGTCCAAGATATTTCCTAATTAATGACGGATACATTTAAATATATATCATGTCAACAATGATGTTATAGGATAGGTGATAATGTGAGTGTACAGAAAAATGTGAATGTTTCAAGACCACTTGATGCACTAGGTAAATCTTTAAACTCCCAAGTATTAATCAAGCTTAAAGGCGGAAGAGAATTTAGGGGAGTTCTTAAAAGTTTTGACATGCATATGAACCTTGTATTAAATGATGCTGAAGAACTTGAAAATGGAGAATCATCCCGAAGATTGGGAATTGTACTTATAAGAGGAGACAACATAGTTTATATATCTCCAGGCTAACTTTTAAAATATAAATAAATTAAAAACTTTTAATCTGATTAGTTTTAATTAATGAACTAAATTTTGTAAATTCAAATTTATAGGAGGATAATGAATGAAAGGAACGCCCTCATTTGGTAAGCGTAATAAAAAAACCCACATTAGGTGTAGGAGATGTGGTAAAAACTCATACCACGCAAGAAAAAAATACTGCGCAGCATGTGGTTTTGGAAGATCCAGCAGAATACGAAAGTACAGCTGGCAAAATAAGAAAATTACAGGATATAGGTTGAAATAGATGGACGCAAAGAATCCTATTGATGTACGGATAATTGTAGAAGGTGCATCAGATGTGGAAAGCATTTCTAGAGCTATGAAGAATATAGCTTTAGGGGCTGAATACCACATTACCATATCCTCTATAATCCCTACAACAAGCCCAGAAATAGCAAAGAGAGCTGTAAAGGGTGCAGATATTGTTTTAATTGCAACTGATGTTGATGCCCCAGGACGTGAACTTGCAGAAAAGTTCCAGAAAGTCCTGAAAAATGAAGTGGGACATATTGAACGGATGAAACTTCCTTTTGGACATGATGTTGAATATATAGACCCTTTTTTAATACAGAATGAAATAAAAAATGCAATTATAAGGTCAGGGCTAATTGCTATTGCCAATATTAAACTGCTTCGTGAATTTGAAGATAAATTAAAAGAATCAAAAGAAGTAATCGGAAATTTATCTCAAATTAATAAAGAATTAGAGGCAGCAAATAAAGAAATTTCTTTTAAACATGATGAAATTGTTAAATCAAATGATAAACTCAATGAGGAAACAGATAATTTAAATAAAAAATATAATGGTTTAAAGAATGAGTTTACCGCATTGAAGCGCGAATATGAGGATATTCAAAGCAAAGATTTATTTGAAGTGTTTTCTATAAAAGAATTATGGAAAGAATCTTTTAATGAAGAATTAGATGATTACGAACAAATTTATTTTATAAGTAATGAATTTAAGCCAGAAAATATTGTAGTTGGTCAAAATCGAATTGCAGCTTTAACTAAAAAAGATGCTGTTGACTGGCTTAAAATAATCAGAACAGTCTTAATATTTTATGATTCTAAAATTGAAGACTTAAAGGAAGATTTTAATAAAGGAAAAATTTAATTAAACTTATTTAATATACTAAGCCCATAAAGGGTAACTTCATTTTCAATACAACTAATCTAGATAAAATCAGGAGAATTGAAATTGCAGGATAAATGTGGTATTGTAGGTGCATATTCTCACAAAAAGTCTAAAAACGTTTCAAGATCCATATATTATGGGCTTTATGCTTTACAGCACAGGGGACAGGAATCCGCAGGAATTTCCGTACACAATGATGAAGAAATGTGTACATATAGAGGTATGGGGCTCGTTTGCGATGTTTTTAACAATGGAAATATCGAAGGACTAGAGGGTCATGTTGGAATTGGACATGTAAGATATTCAACTACAGGTAAATCAAAAATAGAAAATTCACAGCCCTTTTTTAATGAATTTGAATTTGGAACAATTGCAGTTGCTCATAATGGAGATATTATAAACTCCATGGAATTGAGGGAGGAACTGGAAAATCACGGTTATGAATTTAAATCAGATACTGATTCTGAAGTTATCTGTCAGTTACTTACTGAAATTTATCTTAAAACAAAGGATATAGTAAAAGCAATTCAGGAAGTATCAAAAAAACTGATAGGTTCTTATTCACTGGTTATTTTACTTAACAATGAACTGATTGTGGTTAGAGATCCGGTAGGAATTAAGCCTCTTTCACTGGGTAAGAAAGGAGATATGGATATTGTAGCATCTGAAACTGTTGCATTTGATGCTATTGGTGGTGAATACATCCGTTCTATAGAACCTGGAGAGATACTTGTTATAAACGATGAAATGAATAGTTTTAAAATGGAAAATGTTAATTCCACAAGAAGAGCACATTGTATGTTTGAATATGTTTATTTCGCCCGTCCAGACAGTATACTGGATGATAGGAATGTTTATGATGTGCGTTTAAACATTGGAAAAGCGCTTGCTAGAGAATATTCTACAGATGCTGAGGTTGTAATGCCTGTACCTGACTCTGCAATTACTGCCGCAATAGGTTATTCGAGAGAATCAGGACTCCCTTACGGGGAAGGCCTTATTAAAAACCGTTATGTAGGCAGAACGTTTATTATGCCAACCCAGGAAGAGCGTGAGAACTCGGTAAGGCTTAAAATGAACCCGGTCAAATCAGAACTTGAGGGTAAAAAAATAGTGCTTATAGATGACAGTATAGTGAGGGGGACTACTTCAAGATCAACAGTCAATGCTTTAAAGGATGCTGGAGCCAAAGAAATTCATTTAAGAATAGGATGCCCTCCAATTATATCGCCATGTTATTATGGAATAGCAATGGCAACAAAAAGAGAACTTATAGCTTCAAATAAAGAAATAGAAGAGATAAGAGAATATTTAGGCGTGGATTCACTGGGATATCTGAGTGTCGATTCACTTGTAGAATGCATAGGCATAAAAAGAGACGAACTTTGTCTTGGATGCCTTACAGGAGAATATCCAACATCATTACCTGAAAATATTGAAGAATATGAAGCTAAACGCTGTACATGCCCTTAATTTACAATAAATTAATTCATTAGATCATTCCTTTTTATAAGAGATTAACGGTGATTAAAATCGTTGAATTACTTTCACCTGCACGAGATTTTACTGCATTAAATGCCGCAATTAAAAATGGCGCTGATTCTGTATATGTTGGCATTGAAGGATGCAACATGAGGGCAAATGTCACAAATTTCACTTTTGAAACCCTTAAAGATGCAGTAAAACAATGTCATGATGCTGATAAAAAGATATATGTCTGCACAAATACAATAATGAAAAATAGGGATATAGACTATTTTAAAGACATTTTACCGGTTATTCATTCTTATGATGTGGATGCATTGATTATTTCTGACCTTGGTGCTCTTAAACTTGCAAGAGATGAAGGTATTGATGTTCATATGAGTATTCAGGCCAATATTTCTAATTTTGAATCTCTTAATCTGCTTGAAAAGTTTGGTGTAAAACGTGTTGTTTTATCAAGAGAATTATCACTTTCTGAAATTAAAGTAATTAAGGAAAAAACCAATCTTGAAATTGAAACTTTTATTCATGGCGCAATGTGTGTTGCAATTTCTGGAAGATGCTTTTTAAGTTCCTCACTTTACGAGAAAAGTGCAAACTGCGGTGAATGTTTACAGCCATGCAGAAAAAAATGGAAATTAATTTCAGAAGATTCTGATGAGTTTGAACTAATTCAAAATGAGAATGAAAGCCATATTTTAAGCCCAAAGGACCTCTGCATGATAAAACATGTTCCAGAACTTATTGGGGCTGGAATCGATGCATTTAAAATTGAGGGAAGGGCAAGAGCTGCTGATTACGTTGCAACAGTGACCAAGACTTATAGAGAAGCCATTGACAAATATGAAAATGGTAAGTGGGAATTCGATGAAAAATGGATTACCGAGCTTAAAAAAGTTTTCAATAGAGGTTTTAACACAGGATTTTACTTTAAAACCCCTTATAAAACAAGTTCATATAATGAAGCTATTTATACTAAAAAAGACATTGGTTCGGTGGTTAATTATTATAAAAAGGTCTCTGCAGCAGAAATCAGACTCTGGGAAGACCTTAAAATTAGTGATGAAATTATAATTCAGGGAAATAAAACCGGTTCTTTTGTTCAGAGGGTTGAATCAATGCAAATTGATGGCAAAGATATTCAAGAGGCTAAAAAAGGTCAAAATGTAGGCTTATTGGTTAAAGAAAAGGTTAGGCCTAATGATATAGTTTATAAAAGGATAAAAAGATAATAAAAAGAATATTTAGTTAAATAGATAAATTAAACATAAAACAATTACAAAAATGCTTAATAAATGAAATGATAAATAGAAATTGTTTAAGATAAATATTATTCTGGAGTGATGATATGATAACCGTAGAAGATTCTATGGAAAAAAATGTTATTAAATTTAAAGAAAAAGACACAATAAGTTATGTTGCCAATATTTTAAGGGAAAAAAAGATAAGCGGAGCCCCAATAGTTGATAATGACAATAAAGTTATTGGTATTGTTAGTGAAGGGGATATAATGAGGCTAATTGAAGTTCATTCTCCCAATCTTAACCTGATTCTACCAGCTCCGCTCGATTTAATTGAATTACCTGTAAGAATGCGCCTTGAACTTGATGAATTAGCTGAAGGCGTGGCTAAAGCTGCTTCTGTTCTTATCGGGGAAATTATGACCAAAGATGTTGTAAGGGTCAGAAGAAATATTTCAATTTCAGATGCTGCTGAACTCATGGATAAACACGACGTAAATAGACTTCCTGTGGTTGATGAAAATGATAAATTAATTGGAATTATAACACGGGGAGATATTATAGGTGCCCTGGTGAAAAAAGAATGAATAAAACCAAAAAAATTGCAATTTACGGTAAGGGAGGCATAGGGAAATCCACAATTGTCTCCAATATTGCGGCAGCATATTCTGAAGACTATAATGTGCTTGTAATTGGATGTGATCCAAAAGCTGACACTACGCGGACTCTTGTTGGGAGAAGGACGCCCACAATACTGGATATTGTAAAAGAAAAAAAAGATGCAGTAGTTGAAGATATTGTATTTTCAGGATATAACGATGTCAGGTGCGTGGAATCAGGAGGTCCAGAACCTGGTGTTGGATGCGCAGGAAGGGGCGTTATTGTTGCAATGGGCTTACTTGATAAGCTCGGAGCATTTTCTGATGATGTGGATATAATTATTTATGATGTACTTGGTGATGTTGTCTGCGGAGGATTTGCAGTTCCATTAAGGGAAGATTTCGCTGATGAAGTATATATTGTAACCTCAGGGGAATATATGGCGCTTTATGCAGCTAATAATATATGTAAAGGTATAAAGAAGCTTAAAAGTAATCTTGGAGGTATTATCTGCAACTGCAGAGGTATTGAAAACGAAATTGAAATAGTAACCGATTTTGCAGATAGGGTTGGAAGCAAGGTTATAGGTGTCATACCCCGCAGTGAAATGGTTCAGCAGAGCGAAATCGATGCAAAAACTGTTATTGAAAAATTTAGTGAATCAAAACAGGCTATACTTTATAGAGGCCTTGCTGAATCTATATATTCAAATGAAGATTTTGTTATTCCTGAGCCAATGGATATTGACGAATTTGACCAGTTTTTCAGAAAATTTCAAAAATAGCTATCTGGAATACTTCTAATTTATTTTATTGTTTTTATGATAGTATCTGTGGCTTTATCTATTTCTTTTCTTGATGAAGTTTGATTATTACCATTCCATCCTGTAAATGCCCATGATACCAGATGATAATATTTATTATTTTTTTTGAAGAAATATTCATCCTGTATATCACCATTCATATTGCTTGTAGTCTTTATAATGTTCACTTCTATATTACCTATAGTTTTTTTCCTTTTTATTACATTATAGCTGTTTGTATCTGTATTTAATGCTTTTTTATATGCCGAATTAAACTTTTCTTTGTTCTTTAATTCAATTACTCTTATACGTGGATCTCTACCCATCCAGATTACAGTACCTTCTCCTGGCATTGGGTGTAATTCCCATCCATCTGGCATCTGAAAATTAACAAAGGTGCTTCCATATATGGAAGAATCTTTTTCAGGCTCTTTAGTATTTGTACAGCCCATGATAGCAGATATTAACAAAATAGTTATAAAAACGGTGGCCATATTTTTCATCTAAACCATATTATAATATATTAATACTTTTATATATTATTTACGGATTTATTAGCCTTTTTCTTTTTATGAATTTCAAGATAAACAAGGAATATAATTTAATTTTAAATAAAGTCATGATAATGATGATGCTATTACATATTTTTTTTAAACCAAAATGTATAAATAGTGGTTTCAAGTTAAATGGTGAAAAAAATAATTAGATTATCTTTTATTTTATAATTACTATATGGCTTAAAATCAAATTAAGTCAAATTAAATTTCTATATTCGATATTAAAAAAGACATTTTGATATTACACGTATGGAAAAAGAGGAGTTAACTTATATGATTAAGAAATGGATATTATCTGTTATACATTGGATGTTTGGCGGTATAATTACATTGATGGGTATATTTGAACTTTTAAAAATGAATTTTTCTACATTAGTATTATATCCGTGGTTTGAATTATTTATTGGAATAAGTATCTTAGTGTTAGGTTTTGTATTTGCAAAGAATATAATTAAACTTTCAGATAACTCATTTTCCAGTCTCTAATAAATTAAATTTTGAATTTAGCTGCATTCAATTCAAATTTTTTAAATGCATATATACAGGCGCTTTCGGCATTTTCTATAGCTTTAAAATAGAAGAGATGGGAGTTGCATTTGCAATCGGAACATCCAAATTTATTAATGGATATTCCTTCCCCTGAAATTTCTCCTGCAATTTTACATTCCCACTTTTTATCGCTATTTTCAAATAGTACCTCTTCTATTTTGGAGTTAGAGGAGTTTAAAAGATAATCTACATGCCAGAATAGTTTTTTTTCTTCCCTTAGGTGCCTTTTAATTCTACCTTCAATAGAATTTAATGCAGAGCCTACATATACATAATAACCTTTTTTAAAGTCAAAATTTCCAAGTTTACCTATTTGAATTGTTGAATCGTGCATTAAACTAATTATAAGACAGTAAGTAGCCATTTAATTCACCATAAATGTAAATGATATATTAAAAAAATTATGAAAATTATTTGGTTTAAAAGAGCATAAAATAGTTATTCATTCAGTTATGTTATTAATATACTCCTTCACTTCTTCTATCTGCTGAAGATAGTCATCAATTATGTCTAAAAGGTTTTGATATGGCCCTAATTCACGATCAAGCTTCTTTTGCATTTCTATTCTTTTTTTTGAAACCTTTGGTTTATTGAGACTTAAAGAATCAATAATTGAAGATTTATTCAAATAATCGGACTTTAAATATTTTAATTTTATTTCTCTCATATCAGAACTAACACAGCGCCGGATTTCATTTAAATATTCCTCTAATCTCAATAAATTAACTAATGTAGATTTGGTTTCAAAAACATATGATGTTTTTAATTCAAAATTCTCTATATCAAGCTTTTGAATCATTTTTTTATAGTCATTAGGCTTTAGAGTTTTTTCTCTGACTCGCTGCATGTTTCAATATTTGAAAGTACTGGTATAAATATAATTATAATTGGATAACTTCATGGAATTTAATATATGATTTTAAGATAAAAATAAATCATGTCTTTTTTCGAGAATATCTCTTTTTGAAATTATTTTAGATTTAAAAAATACTAAATAAAATAAAAAACTAATATTACATGATATGTTAATAAGATTTAAAAATATTAATGAGTGATTTTCATGGCTTTAAAAGGATTAAATGTTGGAATTAAGAGTATAAAATTTGATAAGTTTACAGGGGATGTTGTAATAAATTTTATGCCCCTTAGAATTTCATTAATGGATTTAAATAAGTTATCTAATGAAATACCAGGAATACTGGAAGTATCAGATGAAGAAAAGCTGGAAATATATCTTAACAGATTTGCAGCGAACTTCATAAAACATGGAGCCCACGAACCTAAAGCTATCCATGATCGGGCAAGAGAATTGGGATTAAGCCCTAAAGAGTTTGAAAATCTTATCTGTGAACGTGTGAAGCAAATGGGTAATGTATCGTCTATTGATATTGAAGAAGAGCCCCCGGCTCGTGTTGAAGGTGATTGAGCACACTAAATCATTCCGCTATTTTAAGAAAATAAATTAATCACCCTCTATTTTATTAAAACAGGGTATAAAAAAAGTATCTACTTCATGAAGAAATTTTTTATGTTCTGAAGCCATTTCGCCGTACTTACTGCACTTTACAGATTTAAATATCATTTTTTTCCATAAAAAGGCATGATTTTTAAGTTTATTGTCTAAAATATTATTTATTTACAATAATTAGTAAAATAGATTATATATTCTGATAAAAATAAGGAGCTATGCATCTAAAAATTTACTTGAATCTTTATATTAATTTAAAGGAGTAATTCAATGGAGTACGTTTTCTATGCTAAAGGACATCCTAATGTTACATCGATGCATAAATCCACATTTGAGGTAACAATGGATAAAGAGATTGGAATAAAAGCAGATTGCATTATTGGAGTTTCATCCAGAACAAAACTTGAAGATTTACCTGATGAGCTCAGGGAAGCCATAAAAAATGAAAACACAATAATAAAAGTCAAGCTTGAAACTGAAAATGGATATGATGAAATTAAAGGATACGGACATCCTGAATTAACGCTTGATCATCCCACAGATATGGTTTGCAGAAAAAGCGAGTTTAAATGCAGCAGGACTTTGATGATAAAAGCAGATAAAGCTGCAGTTGATTTGAATAAAGAACTGATCAATGATTTAAAGGACGGAAAAGAATTAAAAGTGAAAATAATTATTGAATGAACTATTAACTAACGGATAGTAATTCTGGAATTTAAGAATAAATGGAGCATTTCTGGCTGTATAATTGAGTAAAATGTTTAAAAGGTGATAATTTGGATTCTACATACGAAAAAGTGAAAGCATTCATTGAAGATAATGGTGATCACTATTATTTATGTGAAATAGAGGATATTTTAGATATTGATGAGGAAACACTCCTTGAAATATTAAGGGAACTTAAGAATGATAATATCATAACAGAAGACCATTATTTTGAAACAGGATGCTTGAATAACAGAATTTGTTCTGATTGTTTTGAACCAATGGAGCATGAAGATACTGAGATTGAAAAGGCTTCAGATGGAGCTATTCAGCATAAGTATATTTATAGATGTCATAAATGTTTAAAAAAGGAGTATTATTAGAGTAATCTGTTGGATTTCTTTTGATAATTATTGCTAGAACAAAAAAAGTAACCATAATTTTAGAACAAGAACTTTAGGAACTGCCTGAGAACATATTAAAATAAATGGGTTTGATTAGTAGTTTATTATTTTCCGAGCTACAGCGAGGGTATTTTGATTAAACGCTTAAATATCGGAGATATTTGGCATCCCAAACACTTCGTGTTTGAGAACTTTTCCCTCAGAAAAGTTTAGATGCAGGGGACGGGATTCGAACCCGCGAAGGGACTCACCCACTAGGCCCTCAACCTAGCGCCTTTGACCGCTCGACCACCCCTGCTAATTCTAAAGTTAACGTAACAATAGAACATACCATCATTTTTCTTTTTCACTATTTAAATGTTTTGATTGGTAAGAATTTCCAACTTTAACATACCATCTGAATATTATAATTCAATTTAAATAAATAATCAAGATGTTTTTGAGTTTAATATGCTACATTATAATGTTAGAATTCATAAATTATATTAATGATTATAATCTAAATGAAGTTATTTAAAGGTTATTGTCTATGAAAGCAGTAATTGAGGTTCAGGAAGGAATATTGGTAGATATAGAAGTCTCCACGAAGTCAAATAAGTTCGAAATAGCAGGGTACAATGAGTGGAGAGAAAGAATTGAAATAAGGATCAAATCGCCACCAGTTAAGGGAAAAGCTAATAAAGAAATAATCAATGAATTCTCAAAACTAACTGAAAATCCAGTTGAAATAGTATCTGGACTAAAAAGCATGCAGAAGACTTTAAAAGTTTATAACATGTCTAAATCTGATTTTTTGAAGATTTTAGATATAAATAACGTTTTTTAAAGAATTTTGAATTAAGTTATAAATTTGGTTACAGGGTAAATTAGCTTCAAATAAAAAATATTATTTAGAAACAAAAACATACAGTTGTCCCATGAATGAACAAGATAAAGTTAAAGAAAACATAAATCTCCTGCTTAAAAAATTTAAAAGCATAGCTGAAATTACAGTTAATTTTGATAGATATGACCTGATTTTGTATAATTACGAGGAAATAGGAGATATAACAAAATTTATTGAAGAAAAAACAGATATCGAGTCATGGACAGCACTAAAAACCAGAGTAAGTCCTGATATAGACACAATTCTATATTAATTTTAGAATTGGAAATATTTAAATCTCCAAATCTGAATAAAAATAATTAAATAACTGGAAAAGTTTATAAGGAATTAGATGAATGTATTTTATACATATATTTTAATTTAATTACATATAACATTAATTTAAAGGTGAATATTTATGAAAGCGGTGATACCAGCTGCTGGACTTGGTACAAGATTTTTACCTGCCACAAAAGCACAACCAAAAGAAATGCTACCTGTTTTTAATAAACCAACCATACAATATGTGGTTGAAGAAGCAGTTTCTTCAGGAATTGATGATATTTTAATTATAACAGGTAAGGGAAAGCGATCAATTGAGGATCATTTTGATAGGGCGTTTGAATTAGAGTATTTCCTTCAAAACAGTGGAAAAACAACTTATCTTAATGAAATAGAGTCAATATCTGAAATGGCTGATATATATTATGTTAGACAAAAAAAACAGAAAGGACTGGGCGATGCTATTTTATGTGCAAAAAAGCATATCGATGGCGAACCATTTGCTGTTTTGCTTGGAGATACAATAGCCCAATCAGAAATTCCATGCACAAAACAGCTTATGAACGTCCATGAAAAGTACGATTCAGCCGTAATTGCCATAGAGGAAGTTCCTGATGAAAGGGTTGAAAGATATGGAATAATTAAAGGCAATAAAATTAATGACTCTCTTTATAAAATTGAAGATCTGGTTGAAAAACCTAAATTTGAGGAAGCACCATCAAATTTAGGGATTATTGGGAGATATATTTTAGCCCCTGAAATATTTGATTATATCAATGAAATTCCTCCAGGAGTTGGCGGAGAAATTCAGCTAACTGACGCTCTAAGACTTTTTGACGAAAGTTACGGCTGTATTTTCAATGGCAAACTGTATGATATTGGAAATACTGTGGACTGGCTTAAAAGTTCCATTGAAATTGCACTGGAACATGATGAAGTAAAGGAAGAATTAAGAGAATATCTGTTAAAAATTCTTAAATAAATTTTTAACTATTAAATTTATCTTTTAATTTAATTACTCATTTTTTATTAGATAAAGTAAATTATATAAGCAATATTTATCGATATAATGTTATATCAGCGCATATCATGATTAAAAATATATAAAATATTAATAATAAAAATACGTGATTTTTATGAAGATTTCAATTGTAATCCCCGCTTTAAATGAGGAAGGAATTGTTGGTAAAACTGTTAAATCGGTTCCAGTAGAAAAATTAAGGAAAAATGGACTTGAAGTTGAGATAGTTGTGGTAGACAATGCATCGACTGATAATACAGCTCAGGAAGCACGCGATGCAGGAGCGCGGGTGGTATTTGGAGAAAAGAGAGGATACGGCAACGCTTATTTAAAGGGATTTAGTGAAGCGAAAGGAGATATTATTGTAATGGGTGATGCTGACGGTACATATCCATTTCAAATGACATATGAATTTATCCAGCCTATTTTAAGAGGGGAAGCTGATTTTGTAATGGGTTCCAGACTTAAAGGTGATATAAAAAAGGGAGCTATGCCAGCACTTCATAAATATATTGGTAATCCATTTTTAACATGGATGCTTAATTTCCTGTTTAAAGCAGGAATATCTGATGCCCATTGTGGAATGAGAGCAATAAAAAAGGATACTATAAATAAATTAGGTCTTAAAAGTCCAGGAATGGAATTTGCATCCGAAATGGTAATTGAAGCAGCTCGAAAAAATGTTAAAATGGCTGAAATTCCTATTACTTACTATCCGAGGGGTGGTGAGTCCAAGCTCAGCTCTTTTTCAGACGGCTGGAGACACGTAAGATTTATGATGCTCTACAGGCCAACACCTTTCCTTTTAATACCCAGTTTTGTAATTTTAATTATGGGGGGAGCCTTTTTTGCAGGAGTATTGTTAAGACAGTATGGAATGCATTCATTGATACTTGGAAGTCTGCTGCTTATAATTGGATACCAAATTTTCCTTGCATGGATCCATTTTGGGGCTTTCGGTTCAATTTATGGGGTATCAAAAAGTTCAGGAACTATAAAAAAGTTTATGAATTATCACTCTCTGGGAAGAGAACTTTTTATAGGGCTGCTACTTCTTGCTCTTGGAGTGTTAGTAGGATTAAAAGTATTTTACAGTTGGTTTGCAGTAGGATTTGGAACTCTTTCACAGATACAGTATGCTATGGTGGCCCTTATACTATCCATCCTTGGAATTCAAACAATTTTCTCAGGAATGTTTTTAAGCTTGTTGCTTCTAAGTAACGGTGATAAAGGGGACTGATTTTAAAGCTACAGTTAATTACATAAATATGATTATATTTTTTAAATAGTATTTCTTAAAATGAACAGGAAGAAATAAAATGGAATTGGACATAAGCATTATACTCTTAACCAAAGATGGAGGGAGCAGGTTAGAGGAATTAATGAAGAGTATAAGAGATCAAAAGTATGATGGCAATATTGAAATCATAGCAGTGGATTCAGGGTCCAAGGATGATACAGTTAACATACTGAAAAAATATAATGCCAGAGTATTTGAAATCAGTCCTGAAGATTTTCATCACAGTAAAACAAGGAATTTAGGGGCTCAAAAATCAAATAGGGATATTTTGGTATATTTAACTCAGGATGCATTGCCTTTAGATGATTATTTCTTAGCTAATTTATTGAAACCATTAAATAATAATTTTTCTGTGGTATATGGAAGACAAATAGCCAACCTTGATGCTAAAAAATTGGATGTTTTCTTTTATTCATACTTTTATCCTGAAGAGAGAAAAATTTTAAATGAAAAACATGCAGAAAACCCCAGAAAGTTTTATATGGAAAATGTTTTTGCATCAGATGTATGTGCAGCTATAAAAAGAGATGTATGGGAAAAGATAAGATTTGATGACGATGTACCAATGTCTGAAGATAAAGATTTTGCATTAAGGGTTCTTAAAGAAGGATATACTATTTTATACGAACCAAATGCTGCAGTATACCATTCTCATGATTATACCCTAAAATCTCTTTTTAAAAGGAGATTTAAAGATGGAGCTGCTTTTGCTTCAATTGCGCTTGAAGGTGAAGGTAATTTTATGGATAGAGGACTTAAATATTTTATAGAACAAATAGAATATTTCATCAGGAATAAATATTATTCAAACATTCCCTATGCTTTATTATATAATTTTATATATTTCATAAGCTTTTTTCTTGGAAATAATCAAAGATTCTTACCAGGTTTTATCAAAAACTCTCTTATGAAAAATTAAATTCAGATATTAAAATCAAAATTATTACTCATTAATAAAATTGATAATTTCAGATATAATATAATTTATCGTAATTCAAACTTTTTATCATTAAATATAAAGAGACAATAGAAGTGTCAAAATGAAAACCTCAGATAATTATCCAGCAGTTAGTATAATAATTACCAACTATAATGGTGAAAGGCATCTTGAAGAATGCCTGAATTCATTAAAAGATATTGAATACAGTAATTATGAAGTTATTTTACTGGATAATGCATCTTCAGATAATTCTATTGGATTAGCAAGAGAACATTATCCAGAGATCAAAATTATTGCCCTTGATAAAAATTATGGATTTGCTGAAGGAACAAATAAAGGAGCGCAGGCTGCTGAAAGTGAATTCATCGTGTTTTTAAATAATGATACAAAGGTTGATAGAAAATGGTTAAGAGAGCTTGTTAATGCTGTAAAAACCTATGGAGAAGACAATGTATACTCCAGTAAAGTATTATTTTATGATCCTCCACATAATATAAACACAGTTGGTGGAATAATCACCCCTATGGGCAGCGGACTTGATATAAACTTTGCAAAACCTGATTTAGATAAATATAATGAGATAAAGTATGTTGGTTCACCTTCAGGATGTTCGATGCTGCTTAAAAAGTCATTATTTGAGAAAATGGGAGGATTTGATAAAGATTATTTTGCATACCTTGAAGATGTTGATTTTGGGTGGAGATCTTGGTTATATGGACATAAAACTTATTATATACCTACATCGATTGTTTATCATAAATATGGTGCTACTGGGGGAAAAATGGAGAGTCCATTTAGGGTTTTCCATGTTCAGAAGAATCGTCTGACAAATATTCTAAAAAATTTCTCTATAAGAAACATACTATCAGGTTTTATTATTTCAATAGGATTCGACATTATTCGCATACTTGGCTTTTTAGCAGGTGGAAATTTTGATCTTATAAAAGCAGTGTTTAAAGGAAACTATTATTTCATAAAAAATATCCCTAAAACCCTTAAGAAAAGGAAAAAAATTCAAAGAAACAGAAAAATTCCAGATTCGCAAATGTTTGAAATGGACTTAATCGCTTCTTTAAGCTGGTGTATAAAAGAATTCAGAAGATTGGGTAAATTAAATAAAAATTCAAAGAATTAAAATTTATAAATAGTTAAATAAGTATATATGTTACAATTAATACCATATAAAAAGAATTTATGAGGTATTCGATAAAATGAAAATTTGCCAGATAATTTATACATATCCTCCATATATTACAGGCGGTGCTGACATATATGCTGAGAGAATTTCTAAGGAATTAGTAAAAAAAGGCCATGAAGTTGTTGTAATTACTACTAAACCTTTTGATGGCTTATCATCATTAAAAACCTCTGTAGAAATGGACGATGTAATTAAAGTACATCGTTTTTATCCTCTTAACATATTTTCATGGATTAACACTGCAGAAAAATCTATATTTCAGAAGATGATATGGAATGCGCTTGATATATGGAATTTACATCCTTATCTTGTTATTAAAAATATACTAAAAAAAGAAAAACCCGATGTAGTCCATATTCATACACCTATATGGTTTTCTCTCTCGGTTTTCGATGCTGTGAAAAGCTTAAAAATACCTTCTGTTTTTATGGTCCATGATTATCTTCTGTTATGCCGTAGAACATTACTCTTGCATTCAAATGGTGAAATTTGTCATGATCCTCACCCCTTTTGTAAGATGTACCAGTTCCTATCTAAAAAAATAGTGAAAAAGAAGCCAGATATGATTATAGCTCCTTCACAGTTTATTTTAGATATTCTATCAGACAACGGATTTTTTGAAGGATCAAAAAGCATTAAAATCCCTCTTGGCGTTATAATTGAAGGTAAAAAGCCCGAAAAGGAATACGAAACAATTGACATCATGTATGTAGGCTCTCTGGTAAATCACAAAGGTGTGTATATACTAATCGAAGCTTTTAAGAACATTGAAAATAAAAACATTAAACTCCATATTCTTGGAAAAGGTACTGAAGAATATAATTTAAAAGAAATGGCTAAGGACGATGGGAGAATAATGTTTCATGGATTTGTGGAGGGTAAAGAGCTTCGAAATTTTCATGAAAATACAAACATGGTTGTAGTTCCTTCAATTTGTTATGATAATTCACCAATGGTGATTTATGAAAGTTTAATGAATGGTACTCCTGTTATTGGGAGCAAAATTGGTGGAATTCCGGAATTAATTGAGGAAGGAGTGAATGGTTTTTTATTTGAACCAGGATCAGTAAGCGAATTGAAGGATAGACTTCAGTACTTAATTGAAAACCCATCTATATTAAAAAAATTGGAAAATGGCGCTTTTGAATCCAGTAACAAATATAGCATGGTTTCTCATATAGAAAAGCTGGAAAATATGTATAAAGAGTTAATCAGGGATTGATGAAGAAATGAACATTATTAAACGCATTAAAAATTTTGAAATTAATACTATGAATTCAAAGTATATTTTATTATTTTTTTTTTGGCTTCTATTTGTAGATTTTGTTATATTATTAGATATTCCTTTAATTAGAGAATTTTTTTCATTTCTCTTTTTTACATTTGCACCTGGAATTTTGTTTCTTCATATTTTAAGATTAGAAAAAACAGGATTTACCAGGAAAATAGTGTTGAGTATGGGAATTAGCATCTCAATTCTTATTTTTGCAGGATTATTGCTGAATTTAATGTATCCGGTTATTAATAAACCTTTATCATCAGCACCAGTTCTTATTTTATTAAATATCATAGTAATAGCCTTATTATCTATAGCTTACAAAAGGAATAATGGAGATTATGAAATAAGTAATTTAATTAATTTTAAAGTTAATTTCGAAGGAAAATTACTATTTCCCCTAATTTTGGCATTAATATTTCCATTCATGGCTATCCTAGGAACATATTTAATGAACACCAATGGTAACAACAATATTTTACTGTTAATGTTGCTATTAATCCCTCTCTATATATTGTTATTAACCTATCTTAAGGATAAAATTCCTTCAATCACTTATCCAATTGTTTTGTGGATGATAGGCTTAAGTTTGCTTTTAATGGCTAGTCTAACATCAAATCATCTCGTGGGTAGGGATATTTATAAGGAATTTTATTGTTTCAAGTTAACTTTAAGCAGTTACCGATGGGATATCTCAAATTTCTATGATTCATTTAATGCATGTCTCAGTATTACCATACTTCCAACAGTTTATCAGGTTTTATCAAACATAAACAGCGAATATGTATTTAAATTGTTTTATGCAGTAATAGGTTCTATTATTCCTGCAATTTCTTTTAATGCGTTCAAAAAGCATATTGGTACCAGAGGGGCCTTCTATGCGTCTTTATTAATTATTTTCATGGCATTTTTTGTGGCGTCAATAGGAAGTGTAAGACAATTAATTGCTCTGGTCTTCTTTTTCTTAGCCGTAATGGTTTTATTCGATGATAAGATGATTGGAGTTTCTAAGAAAGTTATATTGATTTTATTAATGATTTCCATAGTTTTATCCCATTATGCAACAGCATATTTGGCTTTTGCTTTATTAGTCCCTATGTTACTGGTTCCATTTTTAAAAAGCTTAATAAAAAAACTTTCTGGTAAAAAGAATAAAATAGTATTCAAAAATTTCGAGGTTATACTCCCTTTCTTTGCATTTGTGCTGATTTGGTATCTTTTAGTTGCACAAGTGCAGATAAGTGGAGGAATGTATGTTTTAGATAAAACATCCCAGGTCTTACAGGATACTGGTTTTACGGGAGGATTTACTGAAGGAACCAAAGATAATATGATTCTGGCTATGTTTGGAATAGGGATAAATTCAATACCTAACTTAATCAGTGCATTTGTTCATGATACGGTGTTTTTTGTGATAATGATCGGATTAATAACGCTTATTGCGAGTTATAGAGCAAAAAATCCCAAATTAAATATTAAATTCTTTATAGGAATTTTAATTTCAGTTATATTATTGGGTCTACTGGTTATAGTGCCTAATTTATCTATTCATTACCCTGCAGAAAGGGTTTTTATTCAATCATTAATATTTATGGCCCCACTTTTTGTAATTGGGGTTGAAAAAATTTCTTATGTCATTAAAAGACCTAAATCAAAGTATATAGTGTTATTTGTACTAGTTATATCTCTTTTTTCATGTAATACATACTTGCAGTATCATTTCTATGGAATACAATATTCGCCCTATTATGAAAACGATGGCGCCCTCAGGAATGAGTATTTTGTTTATGATCAGGAGATAGTTGGAGCTGAATGGCTCAAGAATTATCAGATTAACGGTACAGAAGTATATACGGATGGATCTGCTATTAATCGTCTCCTTTTAGGCCGAATCGACCTAAAATACCACAATGTTATTGTAAATAATCAAAAATTAAAAGGATATATTTTATTAAGGTATATTAATCTTTACAAAGGTATCTTAATGAAGGATACTACAAATATTAAAGATATAACCTATTATGAACCTGTAATCAAAAATTCAAATTTAATATATCAGAATGGAAGGTCAGAAGTGCTTGTAAGATAGTTAGTCAATTAATTGTGAATAGAGTTTTACATACTTTTTAACTAAATTGGCCCATTCAAATTTATGAGCATCATTTAAATTATTAATAGATATATTTTTTCTCTTTTCATGGTCATTATATAAAGTTAATATAGCATTAGATACATCATCAGGATCTAGAGAGGTTAATATTCCATTTCGCTGGTTTTTTATTATCTCAGGTATTCCTCCAACATCACTGGCTATAACTGGGATTCCCAGAGCCATAGCTTCTAAGTATACAATTCCAAATGATTCCATTCTTGAAGGCATTACAAGAATATCTACAGAATTTAAAAAAGCCATATATTTTTTTTTGTTTAAGAATCCAACAAAATTAACATGATTTTCGAGATTATAATTTTTTACCATTTGCCTTATTAAATGATTTTCAGGGACATCTAATGCTATATAAAGATTTAGATCAGGTATTTCATTAACTAAACGCTTTACAGATTCAATTAATATATCCCCACCTTTTATTAACTTTGGACCTCCTGGAAATAGAATATTGAACCCTTTTTTTAATTCTATTGATTTTACACCATTTATACTGGAAATATTAATCCCATTATGGATAACAACGCCTTTATCCTTGATAACATGGCCAAATATTTTTTCAGATTCACTATAAAGATATTCACTCACAAAAACAATTTTATTTATCTTTTTGAACGCCATTTTTAAAAATTTGGTTATTAAGAAGTTGGATACTGATGAAAGTGGTGATTTATGGTAAAATAAGGAAAACCATGGTCCATGCATGTTAATTAACCATTTTAAATTTTCATTAGCATTTTTAACTATATAAGACAGAATATCTGAATATTCGATATGAGAATGTATGATATCAATCTTGTTATGGTTCAAATAATCATTTATCCGATTTTTAACCCTGAAAAAATAAATAAACATCAATAATAAATTTAGAATCATAATTGGTTTCTGATGTGGGGAATTTGAAGTAACTTCTGGATTTAAAATCATTTTATATAGACACTTAGAATTAAATAGACTTCCTAAATTGATTATTTCTACATCAAGGTCAGCAAAATACTTTTTTATCTCATTATTTAATATAATTGAAACATTTATGTTTTTTTTAATCAGAGAACTTGTTAATTGATGAACAATATTTTCTCCGCCTCCCCATCCATTAGAAATCACTATAAAACAAATTTTCATTTTTGCACCAGTAAACTAATACTCAATTTGAAAGGCATTAGATAGATCAGAAGCCATTTTTTCCATTGAAAACTCTTTTTTAGCAAGTTTTTTCGAATTTATGCCCATTTTTCTAATTACATCTTTATCCTTATTTTTTAATTCTAATATTCCTTCAATTAAACATTCAGGATCATTATTTTTTACAATTATACCGCATTGGTTCTCTCTTACAAATTCAGCCGCATCTCCTACTTCTGTTGTTAAAATAGGTTTTCCCATGGCCAGATATTCTGGAAATTTGGTTGGTGCGGCTACTTCTGCTGCAGGATGAGTGGGACGTGGTAAAACCAGAACATCGCTTATAGCGTAATAGTATACCACTTCACTTTGGGGAACCTTGGGGATATATCTGATGTTACCATCATCTTTTCTTTTTTTACCTCCTACAATAACAAATGCCAGTTCATCACGATCTTTTAGCTCTTCTGCAGCCTCAATGAACTTATCTATTCCCTGCCATTTTTCACAGGCCCCTAAATATGTGAAAACCATCTGGTTATTAATATCCAATATATCTTTGATTTCATGTATTTTAGAATTTTCAGGTTCTTTAAATAAGCTTAAATCAATACCATTTGTAACATATGCAGCTTTATTGGGCTTAAGTCCACGGCTGTACAGGTCTTCAATCATTTTATGAGATACGCAGTTGATCCTATCTGAAAAATGAAGATTAAGATAATCCATTGTTTTAAAAAATAGGTATTTAAAAATAGAGGATGGATTGAATTTTAAACCATTTTCATAAAGCAAAAATTCTTTCACTACATCTCCATGTTTATCCATAATAAACGTAACATCTTTAAATTTTGTTAAAAAGAGTACTGCATGGGTTAGTTGTCCATTACAGAATACTAAGTCATAATTTCCTTCTTTAATCTTTTTAAAATGTTTGGAATAAATGGTTAGAGGTGAAACTTTAACTACTTCATAGGGAAAATTAATTTGTTTTTTAATTTCCTCATTAAAATCATCCAATCCAGTATAAATAACAAAATCCATTTCATGACCTAATGAGGTCATTAAATTTGCTATTTTAATTATTCTTATCCATGCAGAATAATCATCAGCTGGTGGCCCTACTTTAACATTAAGAATTTTCATTTTGATAACTCCATACTAAAACAATAGATTATTCTATAATATTTTCTAATCACTATGGAACAACTCAATAAAAGATATTTTCATATTTGTAAATATAAAGTACATTTATTTCTACTAAACTAGTATATAATTACTCAGTTTTATATATATTAAAATTTAAAAGGTCTTAAATAATATAAAATAAATAAGTACATTTTTGTTTTTTTATTTTCGTAAAGTGATAAAATGGTCGATGGCACTAATTTAATTGGATTAAGGTATGCAAGGGACGAATATTTCCGGGGCGGAGAGGAAGAATGCTATAATAACCGATCTGTATGGATAAACACATTAAAAAATGAATTATATCTTTTAAATAAGAGTAAAACTAACTGGTACTATAAATTAAAAAATGTATTTTTAAAGTCTATAAAAATGTTTAGTAAAATATATCCAGTCAAACCGAGGAAAAAGATATGGATAGGTCCTTTATTTGAGAGATATTCTAGTGCATTTAATCAACTTCCCTATAATTTCATAGTTTCTCATATAAATCCATCTATAGGTTCTTTATTAAAATTATGTACTTCGAATATAGTTTTTAACCCTATTCCTGACTCTTGTTATATAAATCTGTATAAGGGGATAATAGAAGGTGATAAAAACATTCTTCAACTAGGGATGGATGAATTAGAAGAAATGTTGAAAATTTTAAATCTTGATCTTATAATAATTCATAATGATTTGGTCCCAATTAATCAAGCCATAATATTGGTCGCACGGAAATTAGGGATTCCTACAGCAGAGATTCAACATGGAACCTATCAATCAGATTATCTTCCCAATGGTAGATATGTCGATTATTTATTTGTTTGGGGGGAATATTTTAAAAATATTTATGTAGAAAATAGAATTATAAAGCCAAGTAATGTTAAAATCCTTGGTTATCCTTTCCAAATAAAAAAATATGATAATCCCAATAATGTTAAAAAAATTGTAATATTTTTAGGGCAAAATTTGGAAGTTTTCAATAAAGATCTGATTTATAATAAAGTTGAAACCGTCATTAATATACAAAAAATATGTGAAAGTTTAAATTTTGACTTTTTTTACAGACCACATCCTGGAGATAACTTAAAATTATTAAAATCAGAACTTAAAGATATAAAATTTACTCCTACTGGAGAAACACTAGATGAAACTTTAAAGAAAGGAGATGTATTTATTTCGTTTAATTCAACAACATTAATTGAAGCAAATTTATATCATAAATTAGGTATTCAGCTTAAAAGCTATGATTTACCCACTGATAATTTTGAAGATATAGGGGCATGTTCTAAAACTGTAAATACATTTGAAGAATTAGAAGAATATTTAAGGCAAATAAAACAAGAAGGGATCTCTTCACTTTATAAGCCAGTAAAAACAAGTTATATGGAAATTCCATACCCTGACCTTAAAACAAGATTTTATGAGTTAATAGAAGAAATAATTTAATGAAATCAAAAATAGCATATACTAAATCTTTTAATTACTAAAAAACAATATGGTGAGTTTTTGAGCGAATATAAACTTTTTGTACAGAGAATTGGGTTGGTAGGAATAACAAATGTGCTTGTAAGCTTAGCTTCTCTTATTTTACTTCCAATACTATCTAAAAATCTTCCTGTTCAAGATTATGGTGTGTGGGTGCAGTTTATTGCAACTTTTGCCTTCATTCCTTTAATTGTGAATTTAGGGCTGCCTTATACAATGGTTAGATTTCTGGCAGTAAAACATGAAAAAGGCGAAATCCAGGAAGGATTTTATTCGATAACTTTGTTATTACTCCTGGTAAGTTTAATTACAGCGATGGCACTGTTTTTACTTTCAGGTCAGATAGCATCGCTCCTTTTCAACGGAAATATAGAAATTTCTAAATTACTGGCATTAAGTATCATTATAGGCATTTTAAGCACTTCATTTTTCAGTTATTTTAGAACATTTCAGCAGATGAAGTTATTTTCAATTCTTACTTTATTGCAGACATATCTTGGAGTGATTATGGTGATAATTTTTGTATATTTAGGTTTCAGCGTATCGGGAGTAGTCCTTGGATACATCATTGCACAAATTATAACTTTTGTACTGGCAATGGCTCTTATAATACGGCAGATTGGGTTTAAAGTTCCTAAATTTGAAAATATGACGGAATATTTATCATTTGGAATACCAACGGTTCCTGGAAACTTATCTAGCTGGATGGTAGATATGAGCGATCGTTACGTTATTGGAATCTTACTGGGTACTGCATTTGTTGGTTACTATTCTCCAGGATATACTCTTGGAAATCTGATTTTAATGATGATGGCTCCATTTACATATCTTTTACCTTCTGTATTATTCTCTTACTATGATCAAAACAAAATCGAGGAAGTTATAATCCATTTACAGTATTCTATTAAATATTTCATATTACTGGCATTGCCTGCGGTCTTCGGGCTATCGCTCTTATCAAAACCTTTACTAACCATTTTAAGTACATCAGAAATAGCTTCCAATGGCTATCTTATTACTCCTTTTGTAGCTCTAGGCGCATTTTTGCTGGGCATATATGGACTAATCAGCCAAATACTGGCTTTAGAAAAGAAAACAAAAATTATAGGTTCTCTTTGGATGATAGCAGCTGTTATTAACATTATTTTAAATATCATATTTGTGCCTCTTTTAGGAATAGTAGCCGCTGCAATCAGCACGCTAATTGCATATGGATTTGTATTTGGTGTTTCCACATATTATTCTCTAAAAAACATTAAAATCGGTTTTGATTGGGAATTTATAATTAAAAGTTTAATTGCATCCATTTTGATGTCGCTGGTCTTAATATTCATAAATCCAACCTCCGCTTTCTGGATAATAACCACCGTTATAATATGTTCAGGAGTTTATATTGGACTGGTTCTATTATTTAGAGGAATTTCTAAAGATGAAATTGAATTCTTTAAGAATTTGATGAAATAGTAAAAATGTTTTTAATGTAATACAGTTAAATAGAAATTAGACTCAAGCAATGAACTATCAAAAGACAAGGAGAAAAAGAATGTTAAATGATAAAACAATCTTAATTACCGGAGGCACAGGATCCTTTGGTAAAAAATTTACAAAAAAAATTTTAAGGGAATATAATCCAAAAAAAATAATTATCTATTCAAGAGATGAGTATAAACAGTTTTTAATGCAGGGACAGTTTAAGGAATATGCCCAAAAACTTAGATTTTTCATTGGGGATGTTAGAGACGAAAAGAGATTATACAGGGCATTTGATGGAGTAGATGTTGTAATACATGCTGCAGCATTAAAACAGGTTCCTGCAGCAGAATATAATCCTATCGAGGCCATTAAAACCAATATACATGGTGCTGAAAACATTATTAATGCGGCCATTGATAAAGGAGTTAAAAAAGTAATTGCCCTATCAACAGACAAGGCAGTAAATCCCGTAAATCTATATGGAGCAACAAAACTTGTCTCAGATAAGCTATTTATTTCAGGAAACGCCTACGTAGGAGAAAAAGACACGCTTTTCACTGTTGTAAGATACGGAAACGTATCTGGAAGCCGCGGTTCTGTCATTCCATTCTTTAAATCATTAATTGATCAGGGTAAAAATGTTATACCAATTACTGATATGAGAATGACCAGATTCTGGATTACGCTTGATGACGCTGTTGATCTGGTTATTAAGGCAATAGAAGAAGCTAAAGGCGGAGAACTGTATGTAAGGAAATGTCCTTCTTTTAAAGTCACAGATCTGGCTAAAGCAATGAAAGAAGACTGTGAATTTGAAGATGTTGGAATCAGGCCCGGAGAAAAGCTTCACGAAGTAATGGTGACTGAGGAAGATTCAAGAACCACATATGAATACAATGACCATTACATCATTTACCCTGATTTTGACTGGTGGGAACATATAAATAATAAACCAGGCGGTAAAAAAGTAGTGGACAGATTTAGATATTCTTCAGATAACAACAGCGAATGGCTTTCTGTTGAAGAAATTAGAAATTTACTTGGAAAGATAGATATTGTCTATTAGGTGATTTTTATTAAATTTTTACCCTATGGAAAACAGTACATCGATGAAAGCGACATTCAAGATGTTGTAGACGTTTTAAAATCTGATTTCATTACTCAGGGACCTAAAATCGGCCAGTTTGAAGAAGCATTGGCCGAATACTGCGGTTCAAAGTATGCTGTGGCCTTTAATTCAGGTACTTCTGCGCTTCATGGCGCTTATTTTGCACAGGGCATAGGAAAAGGAGATGAGGTTATAACCCCTCCCAATACATTTGTGGCAACGTCCAATGCAGCTTTATATCTAAATGCAGCACCTGTTTTTACTGATGTAGAGATAGAAACAGGAAATATGGATGTTTCTAAGGTTGAAGAACAAATAACAGAAAAAACAAAGTTAATAGTTCCAGTTCACTACAGCGGAAACCCTGTGGATTTAAAGGAATTATCTGAAATAGCTGAAGACAAAGATGTTAAAATTATAGAAGATGCTGCCCATTCCATAGGAGCAAAATACGATGGAGAAAAAATAGGAAACTCAAAATATTCAGAGATGAGTATTTTCAGCTTTCACCCGGTAAAACACATAACCACTGGTGAAGGTGGAGCAGTTTTAACCAATGATGAAAATTATTACCAGAAACTTTTAATGTTCAGGTCTCATGGAGTAACTAAAGAAAATTACGTCAATGAACCTGATGGCGACTGGTACTATGAAATGCATTATCTGGGATTTAATTATCGTATAACTGATATACAGGCCACTTTAGGTTTATCTCAACTTAAAAAATTGGATAAATTCATAGAAAGGCGAAGAAAAATTGCTGAAATGTACAATAAGGCCTTTGAAAATAATCCATTCTTTGATACCGTTACAGAAAAGGCCTGCTGTGAATCTTCTTATCATCTGTTCCCAATTATTATTAAAGACGAATATAAGGATAAAAAGAGAGAAATATTCATGAAACTAAGAGAAGAAGGTTTAGGAGTCCAGGTTCATTATATTCCTGTTTATTTACAACCTTATTATCATGATTTAGGCTATAAAAGGGGTTCATGTCCTGTATCTGAAGATTTTTACCGCAGGGAAATTAGCATCCCTATGTATCCATCTATGGACAATGAAGACGTTGATTATGCTGTAGATAAAATTTTCAAGGTCTTCAAGAACTTATAATCATTATTAAAATTATAAGGTGAATCAATGAAAATTGGAGCAATAGTACAGGCGCGAACATCTTCAACACGGCTTCCAGATAAAGTTTTGAAAAAATTACCCTATAATAGTAATATAACTGTTTTAGAACAGGTAATCAGAAGATTAAAGGAGTCAAAAAAGCTAAATGAGATTGTAATTGCCACAACTACCGATGATAATGATAAAAAGATAGTTGAAATCGCAAAAAAAGAGAATGTGCCCTGGTTTAGAGGCAGTAAAAATAATGTGCTGGAAAGATACTATTTAGCTGCTGCAGAGAACAATTTAGACGTTGTGGTAAGAATAACCAGCGATTGTCCGTGCGTTGATCCTGAAGTTGTTGATTTAATAATAGAAAATCATTTAAAAAATGATTCTGATTATACTTCCAATACTTTGACTAGAACTTATCCTGTAGGACTGGATGTGGAAGTAATTAATTTTAAATCACTTAAAAAGTGTTATGATAATGCAGGTACAGATTTAGAAAAAGAACATGTGACATTGTATGTACATAACAATTTAAATCAGTTTAAGACAAAAAATATAGTTTTTAATGAGCCTGAAATGTCTGATATTCGAATAACTCTGGATACTGAAGAAGATTATGCTTTATTGTGCGCGGTTTTTGATTATCTCTATGAAGATAATGAATTATTTAAATTAAATCAAATTATAGATCTATTTAAACATAAGCCATGGCTTAAACTTATAAATAAAAAAATAATGGCAAAAAAATCATTTAAAACATTTGAGGATCAGCTTGAAGAGGCTTTAATTATTTTAGAGATGCAGGAGTTGAATGATGTAAAAAAATTCCTGGAAGAATCCAGTAGGATATAATTTTCATATAACAAGGCAAGATAAAATGAAGGTTCTAATAATTACTGAAGGCAGCAGTAAAATTGGTTTTGGACATGTAACCAGATGCACGTCTTTATATCAGGCTTTTAGCGAAAAGGAAGCATCTGTTCATTTTATTGTAAATGGAGATTCAAAAATCCAATCGATCCTTCAAAATACTGATTATGCAATATTCAACTGGTTGGAAGATTCTGAAAGACTTTTTAAATTACTGAAAGACTTTGACATAGTGATTATAGACTCTTATTTAGCTGATGAAGCTTTCTATCAAAAATTATCGAAATCAGTACCGCTGGCTGCTTATATTGACGATAATAACAGAATCAATTATCCTGAGGGAATAGTAATTAATGGTTCCATACTTGCAGAAAGAATTAATTATCCGCTAACTGACAGAGTTGATTATCTACTTGGAAGCCAGTATATACCATTAAGGCGTGAATTCTGGAGTGTTCCAGAAAAAACAATTAAAACAGATATTAAAAGCATCATGCTTACGTTTGGTGGGGATGATTTAAGAAATTTAACTCCAGATATACTGAAGCTTTTAATAAGATATCATCCTGATTTGAATAAAAAAATCGTAATTGGTAGAGGATTTAAAAATAAATCTGAAATTGAAAAATTAAAGGATGATAAAACAGAACTTATATATTACCCTGATGCTCAGGGAATGTTAAAAACAATGCTTGAATCCGATATAGCCATATCTGCCGGCGGACAAACTTTATATGAACTGGCAAGGGTTGGTTTACCGAGCATATCAATAGGAGTGGCTTATAATCAGACTCATAATGTAAAAAATTGGGAAAAGATTGGTTTTATAGATTTTGCAGGTTTCTGGGACTCTGAGAATTTACATGAATCAATATTGGAAAAATTAGATTTACTGTTGGATAAAAAAATAAGAATAAAAAAATGCAGAATTGGAAGGAAATTTGTAGATGGTAAAGGAGCCATAAAGATAGCTAAAAGGTGTTTAAATAGATATTATTCAAAAAAAATTAAAATAAGAACTGCAAATACAGAAGACATTAACAATGTTTATGAATTGTCCAATGAAAATGAGGTAAGGAAAAATTCTTTTAATACAGACAAAATCGAATTTGAACACCATAAAAAATGGTTTAAAGATAAATTAGAAGATCCTGATGCTGTATTTCTAATAGCAGAAAGTTCCACAGAATTTTTAGGCCAGGTAAGATTTGATTTAGAAGGAAATGAAGCCACTATAAGTATCAGCATTAATAAGGATTTTAGAGAACTGGGTTTGGGAAGTATCATCATAAAAAAATCAATTGAATATCTTAAACTTAATATTCCCCATATTAAAATAATCAAAGCATATATAAAGGAAAGTAATAAAAAATCCATTAATTTATTTGAAAAAATGGGTTTTAAAAACAGGGAAAATTTCTGGATGGAAAATCAGGACGCATTACTGTATATATATAAAATTAGGGATTAGAATGAATTTCAAAATAGGCAAAAAAGAAGTGGGAGAGAATAATCCTGTTTTCATCATTGCTGAACTTTCGGCAAACCATTTAGGAGATTTTGATGTTGCAGTAGAAACTATTAAAGCAATAAAAGGTGCAGGTGCAGATGCGGTTAAATTCCAAACATATACTCCAGATACAATAACAATGGATTGTAAAAATGACTATTTTAAAATAAAACAGGGCACCATATGGGACGGCCAGTATCTTTACGACCTTTATCAGGATGCATACATGCCCTGGGAATGGCAGCCAAAACTAAAAAAGATAGCAGAAAAATTAGGGCTCATTGCATTTTCTTCACCATTCGATAAAACGGCAGTGGATTTTCTTGAAGATATGGACATGCCAGCATATAAAATTGCGTCATTTGAAATAACAGATATCCCTTTAATAGAATATGTGGCTTCTACTGGTAAGCCAGTGATTATTTCTACAGGAATAGCTGAATTTGAAGATATTGAATTAGCAGTAGAAACATGTAGAAAGGAAGGAAACGATCAAATTGCGCTTTTAAAATGCACATCATCCTATCCGGCTCCTTTAGAAGAAATTAACCTCAATACCATTCCTCATTTAAGAGAAACATTCAATACTGTGGTTGGTTTATCAGACCATACTTTAGGTAATTCTGTTCCAGCAGCTTCTGTTGCACTTGGTGCTAATATAATCGAAAAGCACTTTATTTTAGACCGTAGTCTAGGAGGGCCTGACGCTGAATTTTCATTAGAGCCTGATGAATTCAAAAGTATGGTAGAATCAGTTAGAGAAGTGGAAAAAGCATTGGGAAAGGTAAATTATGAACTCACAGAAAAAACAAGGGCAAGCAGAGATTTTTCACGTTCATTATTTGTGGTTAAGGATATTAAAAAGGGAGAAAAGTTTACAGAAGATAATATACAGTCCATAAGACCTGGTTTCGGACTTCATCCAAAATATTTGAAAGAAATCACAGGAAAAAAAGCCATTCAAGATATAAAAAAAGGAACTCCTCTTAACTGGAATGTTTTTGGGGATTAATAGCCACTATTTTTTTATAATTAAACTAAATCACCGAATATTTTTCTCATAAATGGCAACCTGACCAGTAATTTTAATTATATGGTAACCAGCAAGTTCTGGTTTTGGCTTGCTTAAGGAATCTATATAATAATCCACCTTATTTTTCTGGAGCATCTTTGAGAATAATTCATCAGTGGTCATTGATATAGGGAATCCTCCATTGATCTCTCTTTTAAGATACCAGCTGGCTGCAGGCCCATAATCTGAATAAATTATTTTATCTTTATAATTAGGGTCATGTTCTTTAAGCCAGTTGCTTGCATCCTCTATATCTAATGTAAAACACTTTTTAGGAGTATGGCCAATATAAGTGGCCGTAGAGGTTGATAAGAATATTAATGCAACCACAACATAAATACTCCATGATTTTAAGCTTTCATTTTTGATTTTAGGTTTTATTTTGCTCATAAATTCATTTAAACCTAAAACTATGAAATAAGTAAATGCTGGAGCCATGGTAATGAAGTATCGGTCTACTTTAATTGCAAGAACACTATGAAATATTAAATAAACTCCAAACCATGAAAAGAATGTAATATCTATATCTAAAGTTCTGTATCCGGAAGATTTTAAGAGATTATATGAAATGAAACATACCAAGAAAAAGATTATTTCACTAACAATAAAGGATACAGTATTGAATGTAATTATAAAACTTGGAATCAGAACAAGAAGTAGAGTTATTTTTAATGCACTAAACTGACTTATTTTTCTCATACTTATTAATTTAGAGCTTATAATTCTGTAAACATTAAGTCCAATGCCAACAAAAACAATTAAAGCCAATATATATGCTAATATTGATGGTACAGCGTTAGATGGATTTAATATTTGAACATAAGTACCCTGAAATGGTGATATTGAAATATAATTCAGGATATTTTGGATGTAGAATAAAGAGTTAGGATTATAAGCTACGTCTCCCACTCCAACAGTTGTGGATGTGATAACGTATATTAGGAGGCTGTAAAAGTTTTTTGTAATGCCTAAACTAGCGTATAAAAATAAAAAAGCCCCTATTAACAATATAAATTCGATTATAATGCCTGAAAAGACTTTTTTAATGTTTTTAATGCTTTCCATATTAATAACAATATAAAGGAATATTGGGAGAATTATCAGACCTGATGTGTACCGTGTAATAAAAGATAACATTGTAAGGGGTAGGATAAGATATAAGAATCTTGAATCCTTCTTCACACCTAAAATGGCAAAATAAAGTGCCCATATAGAGAAAGTAACTCCTGGAATATCTATGCCTCCGCTTGTAGCCCATGAAATCACTACAGGAAATGATATGAATATTATGCTGCCTGTAAAACTTTGAATCTTGTTAAAGCGTTGGTTTAAAAGCAAATATAAACCTATGACTCCAATAATAAACAGTATGCTGCTAATTATAAAAATAATATTAACAGATAAATAACCCATTCTAAAAAAAAGCGAGTTTAAAAGCGGTATAAAAGGGGGAAGATAAAGAAAATTTCCATTTCCCATACTTGCAAAATAGAGTCCGTTATTTAAATAGTTAAAAACGTCAAAATACGGAACTCCAATTCTCATCTGAACACTTAAAAGATAAATGGTTAACAGAGATGTGATCAAAACCAGTATAAAAAGTGGATCCCTGATGAATTTACCCTGATTAAGGTTATAGTGTTTTTTAAAGTCCAAATGATCACCGTGAATATAAGTTCTAAAACGAGTTACTTAATATATGTATATGTTATTGATAACTGTTGATTAATGTGTAAATCAGAAGTTTATCTGTGTTATTAACTTTAAATATTTATTTTTTGTTCATAAACCACTGGATTGTTTCCTCTAAATCATCTTTAAAATCAACTTCAGGCTTAAATCCAATAGATTGAGCTTTAGAAATGTCTGCAACTGAATGTTTAATATCTCCGGGACGTTCATCTTCATATACAGGTTCAATATCTTTTCCAATAACATCGTTAATCATTTGAAACAGCTGATTGATAGTTGTGCTTTTTCCAAGCCCTATGTTGAATGATCCGGTTTCTTTGGATTCTGCAGCAAGTATATTGGCGTCGACAACTCTTTTAACTGACACAAAGTCTCTGCTCTGTTCTCCATCTCCGTATATAACTGGACTTTCATTTTTAAGCAGTTTATTGATAAAATTTGGAATTACAGCTGCATACTGGGAATTGGGGTCTTGTCTTGGCCCAAATACGTTGAAATATCTAAGAGAAACAGTTGGTAGTCCATATATTTCAGAATAAACGTTACAATAGAGTTCTCCGGCAGCTTTTGTGGCAGCATATGGGGAGAGAGGATGAACAGGGATATCTTCGTTGAGTGGGAGTGATTCTGTATCTCCATAAACAGCTGATGATGATGCGAAAATCACTTTTTTGACATCTACATTTTTCGCTGCTTCTAGAACCTTCAATGTTCCGGTGATGTTTACTTCATTTGAGCTTAAAGGATCATCAATACTTTCCGGGACACTAGTCTTTGCTGCCTGATGAAATACATAATCACAGCCTTCAAAAATTTCCTCCAGATTAATTGTAGTTATACCGCCCAGTGTTGTGTCTATCTTTGTAAAATCAAGATGTTTTATGTTTTCTATCTTTCCTGAGGATTGGTCATCCACAATAAGGACTTCATTATCTTTATTTAGCCTTTCAACGATGTGCGAGCCGATAAATCCGAGGCCGCCTGTAACCAGTACTTTTTTGTTTTTCATTTGCTCCCTCTTTAAGCTTTGAGATAAAATTTAATTAAATTAACTACTAATTGGTATTATTTGTAGTTTATGTAATTTAAGTTTTTTATAACTTTAAATGGTTATTTAAGAATATTTTTACTATATTCATGTAATTATTATTTATTTTACATATTGAGCTGAATTTAAACTTTATTTTAATTGAATCAAGTATGTAAATAAAAATGATAGATAATGAAATATTATTTTAACTATTGCAGGTGTATAGAATTTTTTATTTCTATAAATTTACCCAGCTCTATTGATTAGCTAGAATTGTTCGAGTGTTCTTTATTATTGTTGGTATATATACTTAATGACAATTTTAGGGAGTTCAAAGCGTTTAAAAAGCTTAAATTATATATTTTAAGATAAAATAATAAAGAAGTAAGGGAACGGCTAAAAAATCAAAAATTAATTAACGTCCACCGACAAATGAAGCGAACGGTACACATCTGTACTGTTGGGCAATTTATACAGTAAAAATTCCATTCGCTGGTTTTGACCGGGGTTTGATGCCGTAAAAGTAAATGGAATTTCCTTTTTTTCGTTATTCTTTAACGAAATTGTATCATTTCTTATTTTCGCCTGATTAAATCTAACTATAAGTATGTAAGTAGCATCGGCTGATTCATGATTTACAATTCCAATAATCAGGTTTCCATTTTGCCCGGCGGTTAAGTTATCAGGATAATTACCTGCTTTTCCATCAGGCCCTAAAATATAAAATTCAGTGAATTTCTCGCTTGGCTGAGGGAAAACGATTATATAAATCGTAGCAACGATTGCAGCAATCAATATTATTGATAAAATAATTGTTAGAGTTCTATCAAATCCTTTTAAGTTACTCATATACATCCTTCCTTTATTTTAAGGGTAAGATTTAATAAATTGTATTGGATATTAAAAATATTTTATTTTAGTTCATTCTATCCTTAGATTATTATACTTTGTATTTATTTTGATAAATACTTTAATATTTTATGTTCAAATAATCAAATACCTTTTTCTATTTATCATGCTTGGGAATTAGGTTAAAGTAAAAACATTTATATATGCAGTTGAACATTCCTTTTATCATGATTATTCATGTTGAAGTTATAACAATGATAAGTTATCTTCTTGCAGTTATTTCTGCAGTTATTGTTGGGCTGATACTGAGACTTCCATTGCTTCCAGAAAAACCAATGAGAGATTCATGGACCATCAGCATAATTTTTCCAACTGCTGTAATCGCACTGGGATTATCAGCAATAGTTTTTAAACTCGGATATGAAGGAATGATAACTGGAATAATTATTGGAGTGATATCAGCATTAATTTCTAAATATCTACTTGAAACAATTCTTCCAAGACATACAGAGCTAATCGGGGATGAAAGTCAATGAATGAAATAATAGGAATCATAATTGCAGCTGTTCTATGCTGGATCAACTTCGTGCTTATCGATACATGGATGGGTCTCCCTGAAAAACCTGGTGTTAAGGGTGCAGATGTTATTGGAAGAGATGTAAAAAAAAGAGGTGGAGATTTATCTGGCGGATTCTTCCAGGGAAACATTGTGTGTTCTCCAGATGCATCTGCAGGAACATTACTCGGTTCAGTGGCCTGTTATACAATAGGTATTCCTGATGGAGGTTTCATAGCAGCAATGCTTGTATTTATTGGTAACAGGCTGTGTGCAGATCCTGGTTATGCAGGAACCACCGGCGCACTGACAATAACTCTTATAATTGCTTTAGCTTCATTTATAGGCATTTCACCTGAACAATTTATTGTGGGAATGGTATTTGCTATAGTAACTATACAGGGACTTGATCACCCCAGAGCATCAATATTACTTGGAAAAATCGCGAAAAGAATGGGAAGATACACGGATCTTACATAAACATTAAACTTTAAATGATTAAAAATACAAAACAGAAACTGCCTTAATATATCTAAAAGGAAGATTAATATGTTAATTGAAATTATAGGCATTATAATTGTACTTATGGCCCTCAGAACATTAATTGCTCGTGATAGAAGTGAGAGAATGCTCTATTTAAATGCAATGAGTTTTGGTATATCTGCACTTATTGCTCTTTATATAAAGACACCTTTTGGAGCTATAATTGCCATAACTTTTTTTGTAGCTTCCACTGTAAGTTCAAATGCAATAGCATATTCAATTGGAAGAATAGAAGAGGAAATCGTAATAAGGTAAAAATCTGGTGGAATAATGGTCTTAGAGTTCATAAATATATCAACAATATCTGCTGCAGTGGCCTTAATTGGAGCAGCAGGAATAATATTACTCCCAAAGCCTATTGACAAAGTTATAATGTTCACGCTTCTTCAGGGAGGTTTTATCGGAATGATAGTAGCTGCAAAATACCTAGATGTTGCAATGGCAGCTGCATTGTTCGACCCAATTTCAACAGTAATCCTTTTAATCGCTATTATAAAAATTAATGACGTAAGAAAGAAAAAACTCAATGCCCAGGAGGAATTGAACATTGCTTGATATTTATATTTGGTTTTATACAGGCTGTGCACTTGCAATATTAGGAAGTATTGGTACAGTTATTGGTCCTGGGGTTAAAGATCCTATAGTAAGAATATTAAATACAGAAATTGTTGCTGTAGGTGTCTCAATGATATTTTTAACATATAATCATACTATAGCCCTTCTTACATTCATTGCAGCAACTGTAATAATGACTATGATACTTTTAAGGGCTGTTGTAAGGCTTGAAGAGATGGGGGCTAAAGTATGAGAAGTTTTGGAAGAATCTTAAATGACCTTGCAAACCCTGATAATATACCAAGACTTTTTTCATTGGTGCTTGGAGTTATACTAATAGCTGGTTTTATTGTACCCTTCACATTAAATGATGTTCAACTTTATCCAAGGCCAGAACCCCAACTTCAGATAAATGCCCAGGATTCACTTGCCCCTTATGATAGGGGAGGAGAAGTAAGAGCAGATTGGGGTTTAAACGGTAATTTTCTATTACAGCCAGGAATAACTATGGCCCAGTACCCAGAAAATTCTGCAGCAATAGGTAATATAACAGGATATTTATCTCCAATAGCAATATCAGTAAAAGATACAACGCTTTATTATGGTACATCAATTTATTCATCTCCTGGTGGTTTAATAGATGAAATTCTTTATTATACCAGGGGTTTTGACACAATTCTTGAATCAAGCATACTAATGATGGCGTTTGTAATTGCCTCATGGGTTGCGCTTAACTTTACAATGAGGAGGGAAGAATAATGGTAGGTGCTGAAGTTTTAGTTCCTAATGTGGTTTCTCCCGTTGTAGTTTCTCTTTATAAACCAGCAATAATTGTAGGATTGTTAACTGGATTCATAGGTCTTATGGGTATAGCCTTTAAAAAAGGTGATTTAACCGCCTTAATACTTACAGATATCGTGGGATTAGCAATGTTAATCCTTGTTGCAGCAGTTGCAACGGATTTAGCTGAAGCGCTTATACTTCCAGGACTTGTGGTTGAACTCGCAGAGATACTTGCGATTTCAGAGATCCTCATGAGCAGAGAGATGAGGAAAACAGGGAAGAGTGTTGATTTAATTCCATTACCATTATCACTTGATATGGAAGTTTTACACACTGCACCGGCATTTCTCGCCATAATACTTGTGGCTTACGGCGTTTTCCTGACTGGTTTTACAGGAGGGGCAGTTGCAGGAGTTGGAATTCTATTTTATGTGCTTTCTCAGACAATCAGAGGAGTTCCCTCAAATATATGGCAGGGAGTTGCAGGGGCATCTGGTATGGCGTGGGTTTTATGGCTTGTAGGATTCCTTATATTCTTCGTAACTCCACAATACTGGTTGTTAGGTTTATTCATGTCATCATGCGGAATACTGGTAAAAGTAGCCTCTAAAGTAGGCCTCATAGGTGTTATGGGTAGAGAAGAGTTTAAAAGAGAAAAATAATCATGATTATCAAATAGGGAGTAAATAAATATGGATATAGCAACATTAAGTGGACAGTTATTCGGTTATATACCTTTAGGAGATATTGTACTTTACTTTACCCCATTTAATCTATTCCTGTTTGGTGGAGCGCTTCTGTTTACACTTCTCATAGCTTTAAGTAATACTGAAACTCAAGTAGAGGCCAGATTTGGTACTCTGAAAGATAGGGAAGTAAAGGTAGATAAGGCTGAATTTAAAATAAGAAGATTTCTTGCACTTGTATGCGGTCTTGCAACAGCAGGAGCAATGATAACAGGAGATCTCTTCAATTTCACATTATTTGTAGCATTAATTGGAATAGTTAATATAGGTTTAGTTGGGGCCGTTAAAATGGTGGATGTTTTAGATTCAGCATTCCAGTACGGCATAATTGCAATGATAGCATCACTACCTTTATTTGGTGGTGCAGCCACAGTACTGGCTACAACAGGAACTTTAAGCCTATTTGAATTAGCAAATGCTGCTGTTACCCCAATGGTTAGTTTTGCATCAATATTACTGCTGCTGGGTATTGCAGGTGAAACTGGTGTTGCACCGTTTTATGCAACAAAGGCTGAAATGTTTAGAACCCCCGGTTCACCATTCTTAGTTATAATACATTTAAGTTCATTACTTGTAATTGTTAGAGCAATTGAAATATTATTAATAATCAACAAACCATTTTAAAGATTTAAGGTTGAAGGAAAAAACTTTGTTTTTTCCTGAACCCAAATTCATAGAATTTGAGGTGAAATAATGGATAGAAATGCTGTAATCAGTTCATTAGTGTTTATAATTTCTGTAGGGTGCATAATATATGCTCTAATATTTGATCCAGCAGACTGGATTGTATACGGAATTTCAATTGTAGGTATACCTCTGAGCATACTTTCATTAGGACTGGTGATTATGGCAAGAGCCAAAAAAGAAGAGGAAGAAGATAGAAGGAGAGAACCCTTCATCGGATACTAATAAAGAAATACAACCGGTGATCAGATGAATCTAATGGCAAATATCTTATTAAACGTTCTTATTGCATTTTTAGTAGGGAGCGTGCTTCTTGGATTATACAGGAAAGTTGTTGCAAGGGTACAGTCAAGACCAGGGCCACCAATAATCCAGTACCTTTTACATTTACTTAAATTTTATATTAAAGAGTCATCTTTCCCAAAAACGGCCGCTATGCCTTTTTATATAGGGATAGCCAGCATTCTTATGGTTATATGGATAAGTGCAGTAATAGTCGGGCCAGTAACTCAGGGATCACTCTTAATTATATTTGGTGTTTATGCACTTCACAAAATTGTTGAGCACAATGCTGGATCCTCATCTGGTTCCCCTTATGGTAAATTGAGCTGTGTCAGGGCAGTTTATTCAGCGGCCGCGGAGGTGCCGCTCTTTGCAGTGCTTGTAATTATTTATCTTAAAACTGGAACCATGGTAATCAGCGATATTATCAGTTATCAGGCAGTTAATGGGCCTTTACTTTACAGTATTCCATTAGCAGCTGCTATGTACCTTGTGTTAATAATATCTAAAGCTCAATACACGCCATTTTCAATAACAAAGGGAAAAGATATTGTTTCTGGATATGAAACTGAACATTTCGGCCTTTTGCGTGGATATCTTATGATATCAGAGTCAATCATGTGGTACATGTTGCTCTGGATTTTTTTAACAGTATTCCTTGGACCTATCAGTCCGATTTTATATATAACTGGAATGGTAGCAATAACTGTGGGAATAGCATTTATAAGTGCTACTTCACCACTTTTAAATCCTAATCACTCTGTAATACTGCAAATAATCTTTGCAATGATTGGAATTGTTGGTTCAGTATTGCTGCTGAACGTAATTTAATGTATAAAAGAATAGATCTTCAAAGGAGAATAAAAAAATGATGAAAGAACAGGATACACTCTTCTTAATAGCCCTGGTTGGAGCAGGGGCCGTGATCATGAGTGGACTTGCTGTATTAAAACAGTGGATTATTGTAATTCCTTTAACAATTGCCGTGATTTTTCTTGCACTTCTCATATTCTATCAGAATAGAGATAAGTTCATCCATATCTCAGAATCTCTCGAAAACTGGGCTTTCATCGTAGCCCTTGTATTGTTCATAGTATCATTTATATTACTTTATAAACCTGTTTAAATGGTGATATCATGTTTCCAACGTATTATCTGGCATATATACTTTCATTTGTCATTGGAATGATTTTAGGACTTTTACTTAGTTATAGAAAGTATAAAGAACCTTTTGTAAGTAAAAATATTGATATGGTTGCTTTAGTGATCTCTATTATTGGATGGATTTTGCTTTTAAACAGTCAACTTATTATGTTAATTCCACAATATATTTCAATTACAATAGGTTTATTTTTCATAGCCCTTGTACTGGGAATGAGACCAGGATACGGCAGATATGAATTAGCAATCGGATTTGTAGTTTCAGGTATTATCTGGGTTATTGGGATGGTTCTTTTATGAATGGCGATAATTTAGAGGAAAAAAGCGAATCTTTAATGGAAATAATGAAGGGAAGAATACTGGATAGTTACAGATGGCAGGAAGACATAATAAAACCATTTTCAAAAGAAATGGGAATCACTACTGAAGAATTTGAAAAGATTTTAATGAGAAGATTGGACATGTCTGGCCTTGAAAATTTACATGCTCGCTTTGAACAGTCTAAATACCTTTGTATCCTTGATAAAGTAGATTCTGATTTAAAAATATGCTGGCTTTCAGATATAATGGGAATTATATCTAAAGAAGATGCTGATGAAATAAAAAATAAAATTGCAAAAGAAGTTATTGAAGGTAAATCTTATGAAGATGCCATACATGATGGCAGGAAAGAACTTATAGAATTTCTGATGAGGTAAAGAAATGTTAGATTCACTTAAAGGCATAATAAGAAAGAGCTCTATTCATGCTTGTTTAATAAATACTGGAGGATGTAATGGCTGTGATATTGAGGTAGTGGCACTTCTATCTCCTCGTTATGATCTGGAGCAGTATGGTATATATTTCCACAACAATCCCAGAGAAGCCGATGTAATTCTTGTCACAGGTCCTGTTGCAGAGCAATGGAAAGAGAATCTCCAGAGAATTTATTCGAAAGCTCCAAACCCTAAAATAGTGGTTGCAATTGGAGCATGTCCCCTTTCAGGTAATGTTTATAATCAGGAAGGTAGTTCAATATACCCTCCTCTTCATGAATTTATTCCAGTAGATGCATCAGTTCCAGGATGTCCACCAAGGCCAACAGAAATACTAGCAGCTCTTTTAGCCGTTGGTCCAGATGCAATAGCTGCTAAAGGGAGGGAAAAACCATGATAGTCCCAATTGGACCAATTCACCCTGCTCTTAAAGAACCTTTACGCTTAAAACTCCAAACACGTGGAGAAAAAGTAATAGGTGCAGAAATAGATTATGGATATGTCCACAGAGGAATTGAAAGAGTAATGGAAGGAAAAACCTGGCAAAAAGCAGTTTATCTTTCTGAAAGAGTTTGTGGAATCTGTTCATATATCCACACCATGACATTTACAGAAACATTTGAAAAAATAGCCGGTGAAGAGCCCCCATTACGTGCACAATTTTTAAGAGTAATTGCAAATGAACTGGATAGAATTCAAAGCCATTTACTGGCTAATTCCACATATTTCAATACCATTGAACATGAGACTCTTTTCATGTATATGCTATCCCTTAGGGAACCAGTTATGGATGCTATTGAACTTCTAACAGGTAATCGTGTTCATATGGCATGGAACGTAGTTGGTGGGGTTAGATTAGATGCTAAAGAAGTTCATTTAAAGAGTATAATGGATATTTTAGATAATTTAGAGTCCCAATACGCTAAATATCCTCAAATGTTTGAGCACGGTCCATTACTGGGTTTAAGATCAAGGGATGTAGGGCACATGTCCAAAGAAGATTCCATTAAAGCACGGGCTGTAGGACCTATAGCAAGAGCATCATCCGTAAAAGAAGATTTAAGAGTAGATAAACCAGTATATAAGGATCATCTGGATTTCAACGTAATCTGGCGTGATGAGGGGGATAATTTTGCCAGAAATATGAACAGATTTGATGAGGTTACAGAATCCATCAAAATAATTAAACAGGCCATAGAAAATCTTCCTGAAGGAAAGGTGCGAAATAAAATAGATATTCCTGCAGGATATGCTGATAACAGAAATGAAGCTCCAAGGGGTGAAGTTGCCTACATGATTGAAACAAACGGTAACTTAATTAAAAACATTTCCATAAGAACTCCAAGTATAATGAACATCGATGCATGCGCAAGATACATGTTAAAGGATGTTGCTACAGTTGCAGATGCTGTTGCCACCTATGCAAGCGTTGATCCTTGTATCGCATGTACTGAAAGAGTTACAATCGTTGATGAAGAGTCCGGTAAAGTTCATGAAGTTAATGGATTACATAATATAAATTCAATTAATTTAAAATAATCACTTAAAAAGATGGTGTTATGTCTTCAGTAATATGGTATTTATACGAATTTGCAAGAAAAGGATGGATCGAAAATTTTGCAGCTTCTGCAACGGATAGGGAGATAGTAGAATCTCCAGATAGATTCAGAGATTTCCCGGAAGTAATAAGAGAACTATGCATTGCATGTGGCGCATGCACAGCAGCATGCCCTTCTCCAGCAGCCATAAGACTTGTAAGAACAAAAGATAAGGATATGGAAGAAGGAGAAGGAATAACATACCCTGTTATAAACACAGATGCATGCATAAGATGTGGATTCTGTGCAGAGGTATGTCCAACAGACCCTAAGACTCTTAGAACTGGTGAAAGCCATTTAATCAGGGAAGAATTTACAATATTGCCTGCAGAAAAAATGTTTGTAATCGACGATTATCTCTGTATTCGTTGTAAAAAATGTATGAAAGCTTGCAAGGTCGAGAAGGCCATAATTGAAGAAGATAATAAGGTAATGATAGACCAGTCAAAGTGCATCGCCTGTGGAGAATGTGCAAAAACATGCCCTGTTAAAGGTGCTATCAAAGGAATTTATATTTCAAATGTTGAAGGACAAAAAGACGTAATTAATCTGGTGATACATACACTTGAGGATTTAATTGAAGCAAAACAGGATGAATTAAAAGATCTTCCTCCAGAGCAAGTTATGAAATTTGAAGTGCCTTTTGCAGATATTCTGGAAGAAGCACGAGGAATGCTTCCAGAAGAAGAACAAATAAGAGATATAGTTGAAAAGGTAACAGATAGATTGAAACTTCGAATTATTACATGGGACGATTCAAAATGTAACAACTGCAGATTATGCGTTGATGATTGTCCATCTGGTGCAATTACCTATGATGAAGAAAAAGGCGTTCAGAGAGATGCCAAAAAATGCCTCAGATGCACTACATGTTATCAGACATGTCCATTTGGCGTGGCAGGCTCTTATGTAGCAAGATTCTTACTTACATCAACTGAATTACAAGAAGATAAGATCATGGTGACTGTAAAACCAGCACTACTACCGTTTAGGGGATGATAAAATTCCTACAACTACCGATAAAAAATCTTACAAACCACTTAGAGAAGTTGAAGTGGCATATGAAATAGATAAATCTAAATGTGAGCAATGTGAAGACAGACCATGTCTTCAAGCATGTCCAGTAGAAGCTGTACATGAAATACCTCCAGAAAAATATATAGAAATTGATGATAAATGTTTTGGATGTGTACTTTGCAGAGAAGCTTGTCCATATGATGCAATTAAAATGGAAACAACATTAGCAGAACCAGTAAGAGAGAATGTACCTAATATAAATCCAAAACTCTGCAGAAGATGCGGTGCATGTGTCGATGCATGTCGAACAGGAGCAATCCAGCTTGTATCATCAGGTAGAGAAGAAGCCCACAGCGAAATAGATGAAGAAAAATGTGTTAGATGTGGATACTGTTCTCGTGTATGCCCTACAGAAGCAATAAAATATGGTGAAATTTTACCAAGATCTGTAGTGGGCGGAAAAGCAGTTGTTGTTGATCAGAATGATTGCATAGGCTGTATGACCTGTACAAGGGTATGTCCATCAAAAGGGGCTATTAATATAGGGACAGTAAGTAAATTACCATTTATAGACCCCTCATATTGTGCAAGGTGCGAAGAGTGCATGGATGTGTGCCCTTCAGCAGCAATTAAATACTCATCAAGAAAAAAAGCATACCAGAATTTTGGTAAAATAAAAACCATGGAAATAGTCTCTGAACTTCTTGAAAAAGAGACAAAAAGACTTGCAAGTGATGCAGGCAAAATTGATAGCATTTTAAATAGAATTTCACGTAATATCAGCTATGAAAATACAGAAGATGAGTTTGAAATTGACATAACTAGTAGATTAAAAGATGAAATTGAAAGAGTTGTTGATGGTGACCTTGAAATTGAAGATATCAAATACATAATTGAAAGTACAACTCCAAAAAGAGATGTAACAGTAATAGATGAAAGCTGTATAGGATGTACTGCATGTATGGATGTATGTCCAACTGAGGCTATAGAGCTTGAAATGCCATCTCCAGTCCATATTGGCGAAGAATGCGTTTACTGTGGAAAATGTGTTGAAGCATGTCCATTTGGGTCAATATCACTTAAGGAAGAATATTTTGATACACATGATGATAAAATATTTTATATAAGAAAGACTCTGGAAGGACCGCGGACAGGAAAAATAGAAATTGATGCTGAAACATGTCAACTTTGTGGTGTTTGTGTGAATAAATGTCCTTCAGATGCAATGAGCATTGAAGATGGCGAAATTATCGTTGATACTGAAAAATGCATGGTTTGCGATGCATGTGAAGTAACCTGTCCGGTTCATGCTGTAAAATTGAAAACAGACTAAATCCTTTTATTTTAATTTGAGGAGGGGAAGAATGGGCAAAAAGGTTTTTATTTCTGATTGTGAAGGCCCAATATCAATTAATGATAATGCTTTTGAACTTGCAGGCCACTACATTGAAGATGGTGAGAAATTTTTCACAATAATCAGTAAATATGATGATATTCTGGTCGATGAAGTTAAAAGAGAAGGTTACAATGCTGGTGGCACTTTAAAATTAATCATTCCATTTTTAAAAGCATATGGTGCTACAAATAAAGATATAGTTGAATTTTCAAAAGAAAATGTGCTTCTTGTTCCTGGTGCTAAAGATACATTGGGTTATGTAAAGGAGATAATGCCATCATTCATAGTAAGCACAAGTTACAGTCAATATATTAAAGCCCTATGTGATTTAATTGATTTTCCGTTTGAAAATACATATTCTACAGATCTGGATATAGATGAATACGAGATCAGTAATGAAGATAATGCAAAGATAAGAAAATACAGAAAAACTATAATTAAAAATCCTGATTTTGAAGTTATTGACAGAATATTTTGGGATGATATTTTAAAACTCCCCATCCATAACATTATGAAAAATGTAAATCCTGTAGGGGGGAAAGGGAAAAAAGAAGCAGTACTAGATATTGTCAGTAAATATGGATTTAAAAATTCTGATATAATGTATGTTGGAGATAGTATAACTGATGTTGAGCCTTTAAGATTTGCAAAAGAAAACAATGGACTTGCTATTTCCTTTAATGGAAACGAATTTGCATTAAGAGAGGCTGAAATTGCAATCATGGCTGATAATACAGTGATGATTTCGATTATCGCTGATTTATTTAATAGATCAGGGAAGGAAGAGGTTATTAATTTCATCAAATTATATATAGATAATCCAGAAGGTGCCATTGAACATTCTTCAATAAATAATGACCTTAAAAAGATGATAAATACAGTAGATCTTCCTAAAATTGTAATAATAACCAGTGATAATTTTGAAAGCATAGTTAATCAGAGCAAAACTTTCAGGAATCTTGTCAGGGGAGAAGCAATAGGTGCATTAGGTTAGAATAAATAGGTAATGATAAAATGATTGAAATAGAAGACACTTACTGTGAGGCCTTTGATGGGATTTGTTGTAGAATAATTGTAACAGCAGATGATGAGGAAGTACTTCAAAGGGCTGCTTATGATGCCACATCCACTCCAGGAACGGTAATAGGGCGGGTTGAAGGCGGAATTGAAGGATGGCTCGATGAAAATAAAACTCCAGATGAAAGAAAAGGTGCCATCCTACAAATCTGGTATGAAAAAGAAGATATAGAAAAATTCACAGTAGAGTTATCATTCAGAATACGACAGGACATCCTTGTAAAACCATTCACTACTGTATTCGATGCTTCTCCAGACCCAGCTGGAAAAATGGATATGATGAGAAACGTAGGGCATTGTGGAGATGGTTATGAGTGGAAAGAGAAGCTTTACGGACGTGAAATGATTATTGTTCCCATAGCAATACCAGACTTTAAAATAGAAAGTAGTGTTGGATATATGAAAGGAATTATGGGTGCAAATTTCTGGTACATGTGCAGCAGCAAAGAGGCAGTAATGGAAGCCGGTAAAAAAGCATTAAAAGCTATAGGTGGAGTTGAAGGAGCGATAACACCATTCGATATTTGTTCAGCAGCTTCAAAACCTGAAACCAATTATCCATGGATAGGCCCAACCACAAATCATCCTTATTGTCCATCTCTTAAAAAAACGCTTGCTGAAGAGTCTAAGGTTCCAGAAAGTGTTAAATATATTCCTGAAATAGTGATAAATGGACTGAATTTAGACACAGTAAAAAAAGCAATGAAAGCAGGAATAAAAGCTGTAGAAGATATTGATGGAGTTGAAAAAATATCTGCAGGAAACTATGGGGGACAATTAGGAGATCATAAAATTTATTTAAATGATTTATAAGTTAAAAGGTCATTAAATGAAAAAACTAGATGTCATAGGATTTGGAGCATTAAATGTTGATAAACTTTATAATGTAAATAAAATTACCCACGAAGATGAAGAGGCATTTATAACAGATTTTAGTCAATTTTGCGGTGGATCAGCAGCGAACACGATTATTGGACTTTCAAGACTTGGAATGAAAACTGGATTTATAGGTAAAATATCCAGAGATCCAGAAGGTAATCTTTTACTTAAAAATTTAAAGAAAGAAAATGTAAATACAGATGGAATCATTATAGAGGAAAAGGGAAGAAGTGGCAATGTTCTTGGATTTGTTGATAAAAAAGGACAGAGAGCATTATATGTCGATCCGGGTGTAAATGATTCGATTGACATATCAGAAGTTAAATTAGAATATATAGAAAGTTCTAAAGTTCTTCATCTTACTTCATTTGTTGGAAATTCAGTAAAAGCTCAAGAATGGGTTTTAGATAGAATTGGAGATGATATTACAGTCAGTCTCGATCCTGGAAGAATTTATGCCGAAAGAGGGACAGATTTTCTAAAAAATATTTTAAATAGAACTGATATTATGCTTATTAATGAAGAAGAATTAAAATATTTAACTGGTAATAAATATAAAACATTTGAGGAAAGAGCTAAAGTACTGGAAAAATATAATATTGACACAGTAGTGGTTAAAATAGGAGAAAAGGGCTCATACATTAAAGATCATGATGAATATCATTATATAAAACCATATGATGTTAATTGCAAAGATACAACAGGTGCAGGCGATGCATTTAATGCTGGATTTCTCTTTGGATTAATTAAAGGCAAAAAGATCAAAGAATCAGGAGAAATAGGAAATTATGTTGCGTCATGCTGCATACAGGAATTGGGATCAACTAAGGGACTACCAGATTTATCAGGATTAAAATTATAATAAACATCATATGCCCAAGGTGTAATTATGGATATAACATTTAAAAAGGACAAAAAGATACTTAAAGATGAAGTTATTCATAAATCTATGGATTTAGAGAACGAATTTAAACCAGAAATAGAAGAGTGCGAGCTGGAAGGTAAATTCATAACTATTTCTCCAGAATGTATAAGATGTAATCTGTGTGTTGAAGAGTGTCCTGTAGATGCAATAGCTGGGGCAAAATCAACTAAACCTGCAAAGATACTTGAAAATTGTGTAAAATGTGAAATATGCGCTCAAACTTGTCCTGTAAAAAGTATTAATGTTACTGAAAGTACATCATACGTCAATGAGGAGGATGTAAAATACCGACTCAGAGATTTAAAGATACCTCATAGAACCTTGAGAATGAGGAATATAGAGGTAGATGAGGAAAAATGTGATTCATGTGCAACGTGCGTTAAATTCTGTCCTACAGGCGCGATTAAAGTAGAGGAAGATAAAACAGCTATAATAGACACAGGCTCATGTGTAGGGTGTGGTGCATGCGCCAGTGTATGTCCAGAAGGAGCAGTAACACTTGAAAGGGAATTGGGTCCTGTAATCAAGACAAAAGAACTTGTAATTGATAGAGAAGCATGTGTTTCATGTCAGATTTGTGAAGAAAATTGTCCCGTAGAAGCTATTAAACTTGAAGATGGCGAAATAGTATTTTTAGAGGACAAGTGTATCTTATGTGATGTATGTTCAAGTAAATGTCCTGTAAGCGCATTAAAACTTGAGAGGTTGTCCAATGAAAGTTAAAGAAATAATGGATAAGGAATATATATTTGTATCTCCGGATCAAGACATTGAAGAAGTATCATTAATGATGGAACAGAAGAAAAAGTTCACAACGCCAGTTGTAGACAAAGATAAGTGTCTTATAGGTTGGATAACATCTCTTGATGTTACTAGAGGGTTTAGGGAAGGTAAAAAGAAAGTATCAGATATCATGCATTCCAAAGATGATATAGTTCATGTTCATCAGGATGATCCTGCAAGATTAGCTGTTTTAGAAACTTCAAAGCATAAAGTAGTTAGTATACCTGTTTTAGATGATAATGATGCAGTTGTTGGAGTTGTAAGAACATTTGATATAGTTGAAACGTTATCTCACCTCTATGAAATCAAAGTCTATAAAATATTTGAAGCCATGGCAAAGGAACTTAAAGGAGTTAGCTGGGACGAGCTTATGGAAGCAGCGGCAATAATTACAAGGAGAAGAACTGGTAAAAGGATAAAACCAAAAGAATATGAGAAGAACATCATGGAATCTACATTTGGAGAAGCACTCTGGGCAACAGGTGGTCTTGAAAAATTCTTTGTAGGTCTAATAGCAATTGGTGAGCTTGTAATTGCAAGAAAAGTTGCAAGGGCAAGAAAATAACTTTAATTTATATCAAATATTTTTTTTATTTTGATAAAAACAGTTCTTTCAAAAAAAGAAGTAAAAAAATTTTTATTTTTTAATTTTTGGCAGCACTAGTCCGGTAAGAACCATTAAAATGGCCACTGCAAACACCCCTACTGGAACACCTGTTTCCTGCATTTCTATTAATTCTTCACCTGCTGCAGCAACAGGTGTCTCAATTATTTCTTCGCCTCCAGCGGCGGCGGGTTCTTCTCCTCCCCCTGCAGCTGCAACAAATACAAGTCCTGCATCCCATGATGGGTCACAAACACAGCATTTTATGCATATAGGTCCTGCTATACCTGTAGCATTAGCATCACTGTCTTTAGAATCGTCAGTTCCTTGATTCTGGGGGCTGAATATCCATGTTCCATCAACACCTTCAGGAGCTTTGAATTCTAACCAGTAAATGCCTGCAACCAAATTACTGAAGAAATAATTCCCGTTTTCATCTGTTTTTGTAGTTGCAATTTGTTCTATTGGTCCTTTTTCATCACCTTTCCATATATTAACTGTTACATTAGCTATTCCTTTTTCATCAGGGTCCTGAATCCCATTATTATTACTGTCGTTCCAAACCCGATCACCAATGGTAGAATTGCATTTTTCTGGTTTTTCGCAAATTTCATCTATTTTTTGGTCATGACAATAACACTCTTTATCACAACAAGACTCTTTACATGTGCATTCATTAACTGCATGATCACAAATACACTTATCTGAATCACATGCATGTTCTGTGGCTGATGCAAATCCACTAATTGTAACTGCAAATATAATTGTTATTACCAGCATCGCTAAATTCTTTTGCATGTTCTTTTTTTGCATTTTTTCACCTCCTTTATAGAATAGTATGCAATAATAGTATTATGGTAATAATAATATTTAATATTAACTATTATTAGTTCAGTATTAAAAATTTATTCACGTATTAATTATCTTTAAATAAAAAAAATTAAAAATAAAAAAAATAAAGGTAATTTATTATTTAATATTACCTTTTAGGTAGTATCAATCCTGTAAGAACCATTAAAACGGCCATTGCAAATAGTGCAACAGGAATACCGGTTTTTTGCATTGCTACTACTTCTTCACCAGCAGCTGCAACTTCTTCAGAGATGATTTCTTCGTCTCCTGCAGCTCCATTTGTAGGTTCTTCATCTCCACCAGCAGCAGCTCCAGGATCAATTCCTGCATCCCAGGTTAAGTCGACTTCTCCTGAGATTAACTCTATAGGTCCAGCGATTCCGCTAGCATTAACATCGCTGTCTATAGCATCATTAGATCCTTGATTCTGAAGTGTAAAGAATCCTATGTTACTAGGTAAAATAAACTCTAACCAGTAAATACCAGGCACCAGATTTGTGAATATGTAATTGCCATTTGCATCAGTAATTGTTGAATATGCAGTTTTTACTAATGGGCCTGTTGCATTACCTGTCCATAAGTTTACGGTTACTCCAGCAACACCAGGTTCGGTAGGATCCTGAAGACCATTTTTGTTTACGTCAAGCCAAACCTTATCTCCAAGTGCTGCAAGTCTGTAAAGACCAGCATCCCATGAAAGATCGGATTCGCAACGTTTTAAACATACAGGTCCAGCAATACCAGCAGCATTTGCGTCACTATCTGTAGAATCATTTGTACCCTGATTTAGAGGGCTAAATATCCATTTTACAACAGAATTAGGAGCTATAAACTCTAACCAGTAGATACCACTTTTTAGGTTTTTGAATATGTAATTACCAGTAGCATTTGTTACTGTTGTAGCAATTTTAGTTATTGGTCTGTATTGATTTCCAGTCCATAAATTCACAGTAACTCCAGGTAATCCAGGTTCATTTGGATCTTGGATACCATTTGCGTTTAAATCCTCCCAAACGAGGTCGCCTATTTTACCAGTTCTATCATCGCGATCTCGTCTGTCATCGCAGCGATCTTGGTCATGACATCTATCATTATTGTCTCTATCGCGACCATCTCGATCCCTGTGATTATCATCACATTCATTGTTATCTCTGTCACGATCATCTCGATCCCTATTATTGTTGTTAGGGTCGCTATTATCCCTGTCGTAGTTGTCACGATCCCTATGATCTTTTTTCCTTATATCTCTGCCATTATCATCTGGATCATTATTAAGATTCGATTCCCTCGTTATTTCAATATTTTGCAAATTTGACGCGCTATCAATTGAATTTTCACATGTGGATTCTGCAGCTGATACGAATCCACTAATTGTAACTGCAACTAAAACCGTCATTATGAGTATTGCCAAACTTCTTTGCACACTCTTTCGCATTTTTTCACCTCCTTAATGTTTTGTATGCAATAATAGTATTATGGTAATAACAATATTTAATATTAACTATTATTAATTAAGTAATAATATTTAAATTATAAATAAATAAGATAGAATCAATAATAATAAATAATAAAAAAATAGAGTATTTCTTTAGCTTTTTATCTTTATTAAAAATAGTAAATGGATTAAAAAGTATTGGATAATTAAAAAAGTCTTTGAATTGGTATAATTAATGAAATTTAGAATTTAGAGTAAATAAAAAATGTTTAAATAAATATATTATAATAAAAAAGTTAAGAATAAGTAATTTCAAACAACATAAAACTGTATAAATAGGGTGAATAATTTAATAAAAGTAATAAATTATACTGATGTCTTATTAATTTTAATATTTTATAATCTTATATGGGTACTAAATTATGTGCGGAATTGTAGGAATATCTGGAAAAAATATATCAAAAAAGCTTTATAAAATGCTTATTTCCATAAAACACAGAGGTCCTGATGGATCTGGAATTTCTATAGATAATAAAGTAATTTATAATAATTTAGAGAATATTACAAATCTGGAAGGATCCTTTGGAATGGGCCATAATTTACTTTCAATTGTAGGAAGTCGAGGTTTGCAGCCATTGGTAAAGGAAAACCTGATTTTAGTTTGTAATGGGGAAATATATAACTTTAAAGAGCTTAAAAACAAATTTCAGTTTTCACTTAATACAGATTCAGATTGTGAAATCATTTTAAGTCTTGTGCAGCGATTTCATAATGGTTCCCTCTATGATGCTGTGATAAAAACTATTGAATATCTTGACGGAGATTATGCTTTTGCAGTCTATGATGGAGAAAATTTTGCTGCAATAAGAGATCCTTTAGGAGTAAAACCCCTTTATTTTGGGAACAATAAAGAAATTTTTGCATTTGCCTCAGAGCAAAAAGCACTCTGGAACATTAATATTAATAATATAAAGACACTTCCCCCTGGTTCGATTATATATAACGAAAAAATAATGAAAATAGATGATAAACTAAATAAAATCATTTCTTTAAACTCAAAAAAATCAGATTTACCAAAAGATGCTCTTAAAAAACAGTTGAAAGAATCCTTAATTAACTCAGTTGCAAAAAGAACTGCAGGACTCTCCAAAGTTGGAATATTATTTTCAGGAGGGATAGACAGCACTATACTTGCCAGAATAACAGAATATCTGGGAATCAAAACCACACTATATAGTGTTGGCCATAAAAATTCAGTTGATCTTAAAGTCTCAAAGGAAACTGCAAAAACAATGAACATTCCTCTTAAAACTAAAGAAATAGATATAAACGATGTAAAAAAGTATTTGACATTAGTTTTAGATGCAATAGAAGAATTTAATATAATGAAGTTAGGTGTAGGAATGTCCGCATATATTGCTGCAGAAATGGCACATAAAGATGGATTAAAAGTTGTTCTTTCAGGACAGGGTGCAGATGAGCTTTTTGCTGGATATCACCGCTATTTAAGATTTTATCAGGAAAAAGGGGAGCTTGTCCAGGAAGATTTAAAAAATGACATTTTAAATCTTTATCATGTAAACATGCAACGTGATGACGCGGTTACAATGGCCAATAGTATCGAACTCAGAGTTCCTTACCTTGATCTTGATATTATAAATAAAGCTATGAATATACCTATGAAATATAAAATAAGTGAAAAAAACGATAATTTAAGAAAATGCATCTTAAGAGAAATTGGTGCAGAACTTGGAGTACCGGGAGAAATTGTAAAGAGACCAAAAAAGGCAGCCCAATATGGTTCTGGCATAGATAAGATGCTAAGAAAGGTCTTAAAGGGAGAAGAATATAAAAACATTTCCAATTATTTTAATCAAAAATTAATTAACAGGTAATATATTAGTTATAGGGAGAATTAATTATGAAAATCGAAAAAGAAGCTGAAAAAATACTTGAAAAATTCAGAAAAGCGCTTGAAGACATTCCTGAGCTTGAAGAAACCCATTATATTGTTGATAATGTTAACTTAACACGCTCAGATCATGGAGAAGAAAAGAATCCTGATAAAATTCTCCGAAATGCAGAACTGGA